>JAHJTW010000278.1 GCA_018829565.1 bacterium
GCAGGAGACGGGTCCCGTCGATGCCCGTGGTCAGGATGTCGTCCTTCGGGTACAGCGGCAGGGCCATGGCGCAATGGATCACCAGATCCACCCCCTCCATGGCCTGGTCCACCGTCCCGGGATCGCGGATGTCCCCGGTGACGGCCTCGATCCGGTCCCTGCAGTCCGCGTAGGTGAACGGAGCCAGGTCGAGGGACCGGACGCTCACGCCCTTGTCCAGCAGGAAGCGGATGAGGTTGATGCCCGTGAAGCCCGAGCCCCCCGTGACCAGGACCATCCTCCACTTGCCGGTTCCTGCGTCGTGCCCTGCGGTCATGGATTCGCTCCCATCCAGGTTGTCGGTCCTACTGCTGTTCCTCGAGGACGATCTCGCCCTGCCAGCGCCGGCCGTCCCGTTCGGCCTCGAACTCCAGGTGGTCGCCCACGCTGCTGTGGTAGTAGAGGCGGTAGATGCTGTCCAGGTTGTCCAGGGGCATGCCCTCCATCGTGCGCAGGACGTCCCCGGGCCTCAGGCCGGCCTTCCAGGCGGGGGAGTCCGGGCGCGTCTCCCGCACCAGGGCCCCGATCGGGTCGTCCAGCCCGAGATACTGCACCAGCCCCGGCGACAGCAGCTGCAGGGTGAAGCCCAGGTTGGATTCGCGGTAGCGCCCGAACCGGCGGACCTCGTCGATGACGGTCTGGACCCGGTCCACCGGCACGGCGAACCCGATGCCCACGCTGCCCCCCGACTCGGAGAAGATGAAGGTGTTGATGCCGATGATCTCGCCCCGCGTGTTGACCAGGGGTCCGCCGCTGTTGCCGGGATTGATGGCGGCGTCGGTCTGGATCATTCCCAGGTAGACCCGCTCGCCCTCGGCGTGCTTGATGTCGCGGTTGGTGGCGCTGATCACCCCGACGGTCACCGTCGGCTGGGTATCGGCGAGCAGGTAGCCGAAGGGCGAGCCGATGGCGATGGCCCACTCGCCGATCTGCAGGTCCTGGTAGGAGGCCAGGGGGGCGACCGGCAGGTCGGTCCCCGCCACCTGGAGGATGGCCAGGTCGTAGCGTTCCACCGCATCGAGCAGCTGGGCCTCGAGCTGGCGCCCGTCCGACAGCGTCACCACGATCTGGACCGCGCCCTGGACCACGTGCTGGTTGGTCACCACCAGGCCGTCCGCCGAGACGATGACCCCCGAACCCATGCTGCGGATGTTGCGGTAGTACTCCCGGTGGGGAATCAGGCCGAGCCGTTCCATGAGCAGCATGGAAGGATCCTGGACCGCCTGCTGCTGGATGACGTTGATGCTGACCACCGCCGGGGCCACGAGTCGGGTGGCCCGGACGATGGCATTGCCCCGCTGGGCGAAGGGATCCGCACCAAGGGAATCGGCAACGGCCAGGCCTGCCTCGTCCGGGGTTCCCTGATCCGCGGGTCCCCGTACCGAAGCCGAGCCCGCCTCGGCGTCCCGGACCTCGGCGGGTGCGGATTCCCCGCCGTTCACCAGTTCGAGGGGCCGGCCCGTGCGGGTCTGCCACAGGAACACGCCGGCCAGGGCCCCCACGACGAAGCCCAGGAGGATGCCCGACCAGGCGCCGCGGGAGGTCACTTGCCGCCTCCCTGGAGCTTTTCCCAGTCCGCCATGAAAGCGGCCAGGCCCTTGTCGGTCAAGGGGTGGGCCACCAGCTTCCTGATCACCTCGGGGGGGATGGTGGCGATGTGGGCGCCCAGCAGCGCCGAATCCACCACGTGCATGGGATGCCGCACCGAGGCGACGATGACCTCGGTTTCGTAGCCGTAGTTGTCGTAGACCTCCACGATGTCGGCGATGAGCTGCATGCCGTCCTCTCCCACGTCGTCCAGGCGGCCGACGAAGGGAGACACGTAGGCCGCCCCGGCCTTGGCGACCAGCAGGGCCTGGTTCACCGAGAAGACCAGGGTGGCGTTGACGGCGATGCCGGCTCCCGCCAGCTCGGCCATGGCCTTCAGGCCCTCGTAGGTGGTCGGAACCTTGACCACGATGTGCTTGTCCAGGGCCGCCAGGCGCTTGCCCTCGGCGACCATCCCGTCCGTGTCCAGGGCCGTCACCTCGCCGCTGACCGGACCCTGCACCACGGCGCAGATCTCCTTGAGCAGGGCGTCGGTGTCCTTGCGTCCCGCCTTGGCCATCAGGCTGGGGTTGGTGGTGACGCCGTCGCACATGCCCATCGCCTTGATCTCCCTGATCGCTGCGAGATCGGCCGTATCGATGAAGAACTTCATGGGTCAACTCCTTCGTCGGAATCCCCGCAGGGATCCGGATAGGTGACTTCCTCGAGGAAAAGCCCCGCCGCAGGGGCCATGGAACCGGCGGCGCTGCGGTCCCTGGCGGCCAGGACGGCCGTCAGGGAGCCCCGCGGCCGGGAGCCGCGGCCGATCTCCACCAGCGTGCCCACGATGATCCGCACCATGTGGTGCAGGAACCGGTTGGCGCGGATGGCAAAGATAGCGGTCCGGTCCTCCCATTGGAAGCCGCAAAGATCGACGGTGCATCCGTTCCCGTCCTCCTTCAGGGAGGTGGTCTTGCAGAAGCTGGTGAAGTCGTGGCGGCCCAGCAGGGCGGCCGCGCCCTCGTCCATGGCCTCGCGGTCCAGCGGCCGATCGATCTGCCAGCAATGGGGCTGGAAGATGTCGCGCCCCATCAGGATCCGGTACCGGTAGAGCCGGGCTGCGGCCGACAGGCGGGCGTTGAAGTCCGGGGCCGCCCGCGTGACGGCGTTGACCGCCACGTCCCGGGGCATCATGCCCCCCAGGGCCCGCTGCAACCGCTCCAGCTCCTCGACCGACCGGACGTCCAGGTGGGCCACCTGGCCCCGGGCATGGACCCCGGTGTCGGTCCGGCCGGCGCCCACCGGGAGCACCGGATAGCCCAGCAGGCGCTCCAGGGCCCGGCTGAGAACACCCTGGACGGTCCTGTGTTCCGGCTGGACTTGCCAGCCGTGGAAATCCGTCCCCACGTAGGCCAGGTCGATGCGCACCCGGACGGGAAATTCCCGCCGGTAGGCCTCGTCGTCCAGGCCCGAGGCCCGGCCCATGGCATCGTCCCTCATGGCGACCACCGGAGCAGCGGCTGCAGGGCCCACAGGATCAACCCCGCCAGCCAGACCAGCATCAGCAGGACCTCCAGCCCCGGAACCGCC
>JAHJTW010000279.1 GCA_018829565.1 bacterium
GACTGCGCCGCCTGCAAGCAGGAGCACGACGACCTGTTGCTGATGTTCCGGATGCTGGACGGCCTGCCGGCCGTCGAACCGCCCGCGGACTTCGACGCGCCCATCCTGGCGTCGGTGCCCTACGCCGCGTACAAGGCGATGGAGCCCCTGCGGCGCGAGCGGGTGCCCGTCTTCCTGGAAGAGAACGCCTTGCCCGCGGCGGTGCGTTCGGTTATAACCCGGGTTGCGGGCCTGGTCCTGGCCGCCGGCGCCGGCGCCGGGCTGTTCTTCCTGAACGGTCCGGACGTCCTGGGCGCCGTCGCGATCCTGGGCCTGCTGCCCGAAGCCGCGGTGCGCCTGCAGGCCGTGGGCCGCAGCGCCGTCCTGGCAGTCCGTCGAACCGAAAGCTGACACCATGCGCCATCCCCGGCGGGCAGGAATCAGGTGCTGCGGCGGACCCGAAAGGTTCCTGCGCACCGGCCCGGCCGGTTCCCTTCTGATCATCCTTGCGGCCCTGACCGTCGCCTTGTCCGGTCAGGGCCCGTTCGTTCCCGCGGCGGCGGCACAGGAGGACTCGGGCACCGTCTTCGTCAAGGCCCCGGAGGATCCCGTCGAGGCCGCCGAACGCGATTCGCTGCTGCTGGAGATCCGCCATTACACCCGGATGATCGCAGCCATGCGCGACTCCCTGGTGCTCGATGACCTGGGCATCGAACTCACCGAGGAACGCAAGCAGCAGATCCAGAAGTCCATCGAGGAGGTCGGCAAGGCCGTCGAGGACATCAGCCAGGAGCTGAGCCAGCTCGACCTGGAGATCATCGACAACCGCATCAGCCTGCTGAACAAGTCGGGGGAGGGGATCGTCATCAACATCCCCGAGAACCTCGACCAGAACATCAGCGAAGGCCTGAACGCCATCACCAAGCTCATCCTCAGCGAGTTGCCCGACTCCCTGCGGTTCGAAAAGCCCGATTCATGGACGACCCAGACCGGCAAGAGCAAGTCCTGGCACTGGAACAGCTTGGTTCCCCGTCCTCCCCGTACGCCCCGCAAGGTGATCCCCGGCAACGTGGTCAAGGTCGGGGACGACCTGCTGGTCCGCGAGGACGAGGACATCCGGGGGAACGTCATCGTCGTCATGGGCAGCCTCGAACTCTCCGGACGGGTCCAGGGCGACGTGGTCGTGGTCATGGGCGACGTCCTGGTCTCCGAGTCCGCCGAGGTCAAGGGGCAGATCGTGACCGTCCTGGGCCGCCTGGACCAGGATCCGGATGCCGACGTCGGCGAGGTCGTGGTCGTCGATCCCTTCGGTTCCAGCAACTTCAGCTTCAAGGGATTGTTCGGCGCGGGCTGGATCAGCTTCCTGGTCTCCCAGGGGCTGTTCTTCCTGACCCTGGTGCTGGCGGCACTCGGCGCCGTCATCGTACCCCGTGCCCGCTTCGAGCGGGTGGTCCTGGGCCTGCGCACCGGTGCGGCCCAGAGCCTGGGCATCGGGTTCATCCTGGCCCTGGTGGGGCACGCGGTGCTGCTGGCCCTCATGGCTATCCTGGTGCTCACGGTGATCGGCCTGCCGCTGGCCCTGCTGCTCGGTCTGGCCGTGGCCCTGGCCTCGATCCTCGCGGTGGCCGTGGCCGCCGCGGTGGTGGGCGAGAAGGTCTGCGCCGCCCTGGGTCGCACCTGCGCATCGCCGCTGCTCGCGGTGGTCGTGGGCATGATCATCCTTCACGCGTTCTCCTTCGCCGCCTCCCTGGTGGGGATCTCCCCGGCCCTGGGCGCGGTGGTCTGGCCCCTGAGCATCCTGGGCATCCTCGTCAAGACCCTGGCCTACCTGCTGGGCCTTGGCGCCATCGTGCGCACCCGCCTGGGTTCGTCCTGATCCCTGCCTGAGCCCTCCAGAGAACCCTGGGGAAGTTTCCCCGCTGGGCCGGGGATCATCCCCCGGCACGGTTGCAGCCGGGATTGACCATCTGGGGAATATTTCCCTCTCCTGCGGGGGATTTTCCCCGGCACGTCGCAAAACCGCCTCACCCGCGGCCCCGGCCCGGGGTTCCAGATCTGGGCCAGCAACTATTCCATCTTTATAAGTACTTCATCCATAACAATTTAAAAACGAACCCACCCAGGCCGTCCCCGATTCCGCCCCAGGCGATGAGGGATGGACAAATGGGTATGAAATGTGCGATAATATTACCAGATGAAATAAAAGGCGGGGTGACGGCGCAAACGATCCCCGAGTTTCTCCGGAGGGAGCAGGACGGATGATGACGGCGAACCAGGGCAGGATCTTCCGGCGAACCACCGCTGCCGCCGGCTGCGTGATCCTGCTCATGGCCGCGGCCGGCGCCCTGGCGGAGCAGACCGTGCTCTGTCCCACCGGACTGCGCGCCACCATCCACACCGCCGAGGAGATCACCTCGTCCCTGCTGACCGGGGACAAGAGCGCTCCGGTCCTGGTCCATCCGGCCGTGGGATCCCTCGAACTTGCGTCCGGGACGGGGACCCTGTTCCCGTACGATGGGGCCCAGGTGGCCGCCGCGCTGGAGGCCATGCACGGATTCGTCACCACCGCCGAGGTCGAGATCTTCCTGCTGCCCGCCCCTCCGGCCGCAGTGGGTTCCAGCTACGCCAGCCGCAACGTGATCTTCCTGGCCCCCGGCACCGGCCCCATCCCCGTCACGACCCAGGCCTACATCGCCACCCACGAGCTGGGGCACGTGCTGACCTGGGCCTTCCTGGACGGCGATCCGGCCCGCTGGTCGGCCTACCTGGATCTGCGGGGGCTCGACCCGGTGCTGAACGGTCCGGACGCCCGGCACGCCGACCGCGCCCGCGAGATCCTGGCCGAGGACGTGCGGTTCCTCTTCGGCGGCCCCCTGGCCACGTCCACGGGCACCATCGAGAACCACGACCTGACCACGCCCGACCAGGTCCTGGGCCTGGAGGATCTGCTGGCCGGGTACTTCGCCGGCCGCGGGTCCCTGCCCGCCGGCCTGCCCAGCACGGCCTTTCCCAACCCCTGCAATCCCCTGACCACGGTGGAGATGAGCCTGCCTTCGGGTGCGTCCTCCGGCGAGGCCGTCCTGGGGATCTACGACCTGCGCGGGGCGCTGGTCCGCACCGTCACCGGGGGCTACCAGGCCAACGGCCGCGTGTCCCTGCAGTGGGACGGGTCCACCGACACCGGGGCCATGGCCGCCAGCGGGCGCTACCTCTACGTCATGCGCCTGGGGTCCCATTCCTCCCGCGGGGCCGTCACCCTGGTCCGCTGAACAGCTTCAAGGATCCCCTTCCCTGGCCGATAAGGCACCTGAAGTGCAAGGGTCCACCCGGCCCGCAGGGATGCGCCTGCCGGTGGGATGGGACCGGAGAGCCAGGGAGGCGTGGTCGTGAACCGGATGTCGAAGTATTCCCTCATGGTCCTCGGCGGGACGGCCATGCTGGCCGGCTGCGGGGACAACCCCTCGCGGGTCAAGGTGAACGTCCCGCCGGTCGAGGAGGGCACCGCCGTCACCGAGACCCCCGGCTACGAGGCCAATCCCATGGTCTCGCCCGATGGGATCTGGGTCGTCTTCGAAGCGGACGTCGACGGTGACATGGAGATCTATCGCATCCCCGTGGGCGGGGGAGAGCCCGAGCAGTTGACCGACAACTCCGATTTCGACAGCTCCCCCTGCTGGTCTCCCGACGGCTCCTTCATCGCCTTCGAATCGGACCGCACCGGCCGCAAGCACATCTACGTCCTGGATCCGCAGGATCCCGCCGGTTCGGTGACGGCCCTGACCGCCGGCGACTGGGACGACGGCAGCCCGGCGTGGTCGCCCCTCGGCGGCTGGATCGCCTTCGAGAGCAACCGCAACAAGATCCAGGGCACCGACATCTACCTCGTGGCCGAGGACGGGACCGAGACCCGGCGCGTCACCGAGACCGCGGACTACTCCTACAGCCGGTCGGCCGACTGGTCCCCCCAGGGGAGCCGGCTGGTGTTCGAATCCAACCGGACCGGATTCAGCGCGCTGTTCACCGTGGCGGTCACCGGGGGCGCCGCGGTTCAGATCACCGCCGACGAAGGGTACGAGGGCCATCCGGCCTGGTCCCCTGTGGGCGGCCGGATCGCCTTCGAGTCCACCGCGAGCGGGAGCTCACAGATCCACCTGGTCGGCGAGACCGGCGGTGCCTGGACCCAGGTGACCTTCCAGGGGGGATTCTGGCCCCAGTGGACCGCCGCGGGCGACGCCCTGGTGTACTGCGTGTACGACGGGGTGAATGCCGACGTCAGGATCGTTCCGGTGGATTGACGGGGAAGAAAAAGCGGCCCGCCTGAGGCGGACCGCTTCGATGTTGGCATCCCCGACGGGGATCGAACCCGTGTTGCCGCCGTGAAAGGGCGGTGTCCTAACCACTAGACGACGGGGACGCCGAGCTGCGAGGGGCAAAAACTACAAGTTCGCCCCTCGATTGTCAAATGCGGGGGCGGCCAATCCCTGCTCCGGGCGTCGTTCTCACTTCGCCGCTTCGGCCATCAGCATGGCCGAGGTCCGGGCTCCCCGCCAGAAGTTCTCCAGCAGGAACTTTTCATTGGGCGAGTGGATGTTGTCCGTGGACAGCCCGTAGCCCAGCAGCAGCACCGGGGACTTCAGGCAGGCCTGGAAGGTGCCCACGATGGGGATGCTGCCGCCCTCGCGGATGAACACCGGCTCGGCCCCGAAGCCCTTCTCCAGGGCGGCCATTCCCGCCTGCATCATGGGGGAGTGCCGGGGCACGAGCACCGGGTTGGCGTTGTGCAGGTTCACGACCTCGACGGTCACCCCTGCGGGCGCGATGGCGGCCACGTGCCGCTTGAACGCCTCGGCGATGGCCGCGGGATCCTGGTCGGGGACCAGCCTCATGCTGACCTTGGCCAGGGCCTTGGCGGGGATGATGGTCTTGGCCCCCTCGCCGCCGTAACCGCTCACCAGACCGTTGACGTCGCAGGTCGGCCGGGCCCACATGCGCTCCAGGGTGGTGTAGCCCTTCTCGCCGAAGGCCGCGGGGGCGCCGGTCTCCTGCTTCAGGATCTCGTCGGTGTAGCCCAGGGCGGCGAAGCCGTCGCGTTCCTCCTGATCCAGGTCCAGGACCGCGTCGTAGAACCCGGGCACCAGGCAGCGGCCGTCGCGGTCCTTCAGGCCCGCGATGATCTCGGCCAGGGCGTTGCCGGGATTCTGCACGGTGCCGCCGAAGCTGCCCGAGTGCAGGTCCATGGCGGGGCCGGTCACCCTGATCTCCATGAAGCAGAGCCCCTTGAGGCTGTAGCAGATGCCCGGCGTGGACGCGTTGTAGAGCGTGGTGTCGGAGATCACGACCGCGTCGCAGGCCAGCTTGTCGGGGTTCTCCTCGGTGTACGTGTAGATGCTGTGGCCGCCGCACTCCTCCTCGCCCTCGATGATGAACTTCAGGTTCACCGGCAGGTCCTCGCCCTCGCGCACGTAGGCCTCGAGGGCCTTGATGTGGGCGTAGACCTGGCCCTTGTCGTCGCTGGAGCCGCGGGCGTACACGTACCCGTCCTTGACCACCGGCTCGAAGGGAGGCTTGTCCCACAGGTCCAGCGGATCGACGGGCTGCACGTCGTAGTGGCCGTAGAACAGCAGGGTCTTGCGGTCCGGGCGGATCTCGCTCTCGGCATAGACCAGGGGATGGCCGCCCAGGTCGATGGTCTCCACCTTCAGGCCCAGTTCCTTCAGCTCGCCGGCGACGAAGGCCGCGGCCTGCCTGACGTCCGCGGCGTGGTCGGACTGGGAACTGATGCTGGGGATGCGCAGGAATCCGCACAGCTGGTCGAGGTGGGCTTGCCGGTTGGCATCGAGGTAGGCGAGGACCTTTTCGCTGGCCATGTATCTCTCCTTCTGGTAGCTTTCTGGCTCTTGCAGGCCTTCTGGGCTGGTTCTTGCTCGCGGGGCTTGCAGGGAAAACTACGCTTGACAGCATCCTGTGTCGAGGCGATTGTGGCGCGACTTTCCGACTCGAGAGGATTCGAGGCGACAATCGCATTTTCATTCCTTGCCCCTGCGGGCCTGGCCCCGTCGCCGACGAGCGCCTGCGATGACAAGGAACCCAACCCCAGGGAGGATCCCATGGCCGACATGATCATCAGCAAGAGCAAGACCAAGGAAAGCGTGAAGGACTGCAACGTGTCCGGTGAGTTCTACGAAGCCCTCGACCTGAAGGTCCGTGAACTGATCAAGGCCGCCGAGAAGCGCGCCCTCGAGAACGGCCGCAAGACCGTCCGTCCCTACGACCTGTAAGCGGCCGAGGGCAGCCCACCGGGCGCCAAGAGCATCGAGCGGGAATCCCTGGGGGATTCCCGCTTCTGCTTGTCGGCCCGGCCCCGGGGCGTCCCCCGCGCTTGACGCCTTTGCGCCCGCCGCGCGGTCCTGCGGCCGGCCATCCCCCCGTTTCCCTGCAGCGGCACCCTTCGCAGGCATCCGGCAGGATCCTTGCCCAGTTCGCCCCGGCGATCATCCTGCGGCAGGGGGGAGGCGAGTTGGCGACCGAGATCAAGACCGGAGTCCTGCAGGGCATCGAAGGGGTGGCCGTCACGGTCGAGGTGGACCTCAGCCGCGGGCTCCCGGGCTTCCACCTGGTGGGGCTGCCGAACACGGAGGTTCGCGAGAGCCGCGAGCGCGTCCTGGCGGCGGTGAGGCACAGCGGCTGCAGGATTCCCCCCGGCAGGATCACGGTGAATCTCGCTCCGGCGGGGGTGCGGAAGGAAGGGGCCTTCTGCGATCTGGCCATGGCCATGGGCGTCATCGCGGCTTCGAACGGCGGTGGGAGCGGGGCGTCCGGGGGCCCCGACGGATTGGATCCCGGCCGGCGCCTGGAGGCGGTGTTCCTGGGCGAACTGTCCCTGTTCGGGGAGATCAGGCCCCTGCGCGGCCTGTTGCCCATCCTGCTGGCCGCGGCCCGGCGGGGGGACAGGCTGGCGGTGGTGCCCGCAGCCCAGGCCGCCGAGGCCAGGCTGGTGCCGCAGCTCGCGGTCGTGGCCGCATCCACCCTCGCAGAGGTCCTGGCCTGGTGGCGGACGGGGGTCCTACCCCGGGCGGGCGGTCAGCTCCGGCCGATCATTCACGATGACGACGCCGCACGCCGGCGGCGGGCCCTGGTCATGCTTCAGGATCTGCGGGGGCAGGCCCTGGTGCGCAAGGCTGCGGTCCTGGCGGTGGTGGGCGAGCATAACCTGCTCATGGTGGGGCCGCCGGGTTCGGGCAAGACGAGGCTGGCCCGCATCCTCGGACGCCTGCGCTTTCCCCTGGCGCCGGGAGACGCCCTCGACACCACGCGGATCCACAGCGCGGCCGGCCTCCTGCACCGGCCGGCCCTGATGACCCGGCCGCCGTTCCGGGCGCCCCACCACACGATCACCCGGGCGGGCCTCACGGGGGGCGGCCCGAACCTGCGCCCGGGGGAAGTCACCCTGGCCCACGGCGGGGTGCTGTTCCTGGACGAACTGACCGAATTCGCGCCGGCCGTCCTGGAGACCCTGAGGGAGCCCCTGGAAGAGGGGTGGATCTCGGTGACCAGGGGCGCGGGCCATCGCCGGTTCCCGGCCCGCTTCCAGCTCATCGCGGCCATGAATCCCTGTCGGTGCGGGTTCGCCGGCAGCCGGGATCGTCCCTGCCGTTGCCAGGCCGCCGACCTCGCCCGCCACCGGAACAGGCTCTCTGGGCCCCTGCTCGACCGCTTCGATCTGTTCGTGGAGGTGGGCGCCTGGGAGGGAGGCTTTCTCCAGACCCCCCGGCCCGGGACGGGTACGGACCCGCAAGGGTGGCGGTCCTTCCCGCGGGAGAAGGACCTGGCGCGGGCCCGCGAGCGGCTGCTGAACCGCCCGCCGCCGCTGGCTCCTTCCGCCGCCGCGCTGCTGGACCGGCTGAGGCAGCCTCTGGGGTTGTCCCTGCGTGGGGTGACCCGCTGCGTCCGCCTGGCCGCCACCCTGGCCGCCCTCGACGGCGCCGCCGAGGTGGGGGAGGGCCAGGTCAAGGAAGCGCTGGAGTTCAGGAAGGAGTCCCTGCCGGCCCTGCAGGGGGATCCGGGCTGAGGCCGCTGGGAGGGCATGGAAAAGGGGCCCGTCGCCGGGCCCCTGCATACGTCGAGGCCATCCCGATCAGAAGGAGCCCTGGACCCCGATGGAGTAGTTCAGCAGGTTCATGTCGATGGAGTCGAAGGATTCGATGTGGCTCTCCTCGAAGCTGCCGTCGGCCTTCAGGGGGTACTCGTTGAGGGGGATCAGCAGGGTGCCCTCGTCCAGTTCCATGAAGTTGGCGGCAGGATCCCACTGCAGGCTGTGGCGGTGGAACAGGACCTCGAACCGCAGGCTGATGTTCCGGTCGGCCAGCAGGCGGATGCCCCCGCCGGCATTCAGATTCATGGATCCGACCATGCCCTCGTTGTAGTTGCTGTTCATGTCGTACCAGATGCGGCCGGCTCCGGCGGTCAGGTACGGGTGCCATTTGCCCTTGCCCTCGCCCCCGATGGACAGGGGATACAGGACGGCGTTCAGGCCGGCCTGCAGCGTGATGAGGCTGCGCTCCTCGGCGTCGAATTCCAGGAGCGCGGGTTCCGCGAAGTCGACCGGGGCGCCCTGTTCGTTGGGCCGGCGGTGCCGGTTGGTGATCTTGGAGGAGTAGGTGCTGAATGACAGGCCGCCGAGACCCTCGAGCGCCAGCCAGGAATTGAGGTGGTAGCCGAGCCGCAGGGCGGGGTTGAAGGCGCCCTGGCCCTCGAGCGCCACGTCGCCCCAGTAGGTGGCCTCGTCGGTGTATTTGTAGATCATCTGCTCATGCTCGAGGATGGTCGTGCTGAGACCCAGCACTCCCATGGCGAAGCTGAATTCGAGGACGCCCTCGTCCAGGCCGGGCTGCCAGGCTTCCAGCTCCTCGTCTTCGAGATCGAGCTCGGCGTCGGCCGCCGCGCTGTCCCGCAGCAGCTTGAAGACGCGGTCCTGGGGGTCGTCCTGGGCCAGGGCCGAAAGGCCGATGATCAAGGAGACTGCACACAGAATAACAGTCAACAACTTGTGGGACATGAACATGGCTCCTGTCCGGGTCGCCCCGGGTTGCGCGGGGATGCGGCTGGTTCGAATCAGTTGGATAAATTTAAGGTGGCCGCCCGTCAGTTTCAACAATTATCACCAACCCTTTTGGCGGAACCCCGTGATATCCCTATACTGATGGCATCCCCCCGGCTCGGTCCGCCAGCGGTCCCGATGGCGGCTTTGGGACCAGGAAAGGATCCTCCCTTGGTATCGACCCGATCGGCTCATTCCAGCAGACGGCGCCCCGTGCGGGCTTTGACCGCGGTCCTGGCGGCGGTCGCGTGCATGGCAGTCGGGGGCGACCCGGGATTCGCCCAGATCGAGGTCCAGTTCCCCGGCCCGGAGATCCTGGACCTGGGCGCCGAGGTCACCAGCGCCGTCGCCCTCGAGGGTCTGGGGGAACCAGGGGAGTACCTGGCCGTCGGAGCCGGCAACGGGGCCATCGCCCTGGTCCGGTACCGCCGGACGGTGGGCCAGTTCTCGATCCTCAACCGCTACTTCACCCGGGGAGCCGTCACCGACCTGGTGCTCTGGAACGGCTTGCCGGCGGGGCAGGTCGGCCTGGTCGCCGGCACCGCCGACGCCGATGCGGTCGTGTTCCTGACGGTGTCGGTGACCCAGCCGAACTTCCAGGAGGTGGCGACGGTCGACCTGGAGGAGGATCCCGGGGTCCTCGCCTTCGCCGTGCCCGCTCCCGCTGCCGAACCGGTGCTGGCGGTGTCGCTGCCCGGGGTCGATGAAATCGTCATCGTGAGGGAAACGGAGTCGGGCTGGGCGGCGGTTCAGACCCTTGCGGCGGGCGATCAGCCCCGCGATCTGGCCGTCTTCGACTCCGATCGCGACGGATCCGACGAGATCTATGCGTGCGAACGGGGGTACCTGTCCGGAGGCATCGGGATCTTCACCGTCGACACCGGCGGGGATTACGCCCGCACCCGGGACTTCACGCCCTCGGTACCCCTGGGGGCGCTGGTGGCCTTCGACGTGGACGGCGACGGGGACCAGGAACTGGCCGCCGCGGCCCGGGACGAATCCCTGGTCGTGTTCCTCGAGGTCACCCCGGCCGGTCTGGTGGAAAGCCAGTCCGCCGATCTTCTGCTCGTCGCCGACGCCATCCACCTTGAAAGCTGGACGGACGGATCACCCGGCCTGTTCACGGCCAACAGGGAGCGCGGGCTGGTGGAGTTCTCCCGGCGCAGCGAGGGGGTCTGGTCCCTGGCCGAGTCCTACTTCCCCGGGTGCCGGCCCATCGGCCTGCTGGGCGTGGACTTCAACGGGGACGGGCTGCCCGATCTGGTCGCTCTCGGCGGGGAATCCGGCCTGATGACCGTCATGTTCGGCAACTCCGATCCCGGCCTGTGGGGTTTCCCGGCCCTGACCC
This sequence comes from bacterium, assembly GCA_018829565.1. Classification (GTDB taxonomy): domain Bacteria; phylum Krumholzibacteriota; class Krumholzibacteriia; order LZORAL124-64-63; family LZORAL124-64-63; genus JAHJTW01. The sequence continues at coordinate 10,425 of JAHJTW010000279.1, forward strand.
TGGCCGGAGACCCGGTGGCGACCCTCATCGACGACTTCGACGGGGACGACCTCAACGACGTCCTGGTGTCCAGCGTCGGTCTGGCCTCCCTGAGCCTGTTCCCCGGCACCCAGCAGGGCGGCGTCGCTCCGCGGCCCCGGGAGTATGCCGTCTCCTTCTATCCCGGCGCCCTGGCCGTGCTGGATCTGGACGGTCCGGACCGGACCGAGGTCGCCGTCGGCGATCCGGGGGGACGCGCGGTGGTCGTCATGCGCCTGCTGGATGACGGTGTGGCCCAGACCCTCTCGCGCACCGCCGTCGACGGGCAGGTGGTCCAGATCCTTGCCGCCGACATCGACGGGGACGGCGCCGGCGATCTGGTCCTGCGCTTCCAGGCCGGCCTGTACGTCCGGGTCCTGTGGGGGGACGGACAGGGAGGCTTTCCCGCCTTCACCGAAATGCTCTTCCCCTTCGGCGCCCACGGGCTGGGGTGTGTCGACCTTGACGCAGACGGGATGCTGGAAGTGATGACCACCGACGGAGTGAACCGCCTGTGGTACCGGCCCAATCTCACCGGGCGAGCCTTCGGCAACAACCTGGTGGTCAACACCGGGGACGGGCCCCGGGACATCGCCGTCGGGGACATCGACGGCGACGGGGACCAGGACGTGATCGTCAACAACTTCGACGAGCCCAGTCTGACCATGCTGGAGAACGACGGCAGCGGATCGCCCGTGCGGCGGATCGGCAGCCACGCCCTGACGGCGGCCGCCGAGGGGCTGGCCGTGACGGACGTGGACCTGGACGGGCGGGAAGACATCCTGGTGAACCTGAGGGAGTCCGGCGAGATAGGCATGGTCCTGGTGGGGGCCCTGTGGGAGTTCAGCGTCAACTTGACCTACCGGGGCGGGGGGGACGTCGCCGTCTTCGCGCCTGCGGACCTGAACTTCGACGGCGTTCCCGACATCCTGGCCCTGGACCAGAGCCTCCAGCTGGGGTTGGCCATGCTGAACGTGGACCGGACCCTGGTGGCCGTGGATCCCGCCGCCCTGGCGGCCGAATGCGGGGATGAGAGTCTGCGGCTGCGGATCCGGCCCGACCGGTCAGGACCCTGGGAACTGTCCCTGACCGCGGGCGACCGCCGGCAGCTGCTGGCCGTGGCCGGCTGGTCGGCGGCCGGCGATCTGGTCTACGACCGGGACGTCTGGCTCCTGGATTTCGGCCGCGAGGATTGGTCCGGGCTGCTGGCGGGCTGGGATCCCGGGGCAACCTTCCTCAGCCTGACCGTCGGCGAGGGGGAGGCCGCCGAATCCCTGGACGTCGCGGTGGAGGACCTCTGCCTCAAGTCCGGCCCGGTGCCTGCGGGGCGGGACCTCGCCTGGGCGGGATCGCCCTGGCCCAACCCCTTCAATCCCTCGGTGCGGGCGCGCTACGCCCTGGTCCGGGGCGGGCAGGTCCGGGCCGGCGTGTACGACCTGCGCGGACGCCTGGTCGCCTTGCTGCATGACGGCGTCCAGCCGCCGGGTACCCACGAGGTGCACTGGGACGGCCTGGGCGGGAAGGGACCCGCCGCCGGCGGGGTCTACCTGCTGAGGATCTCGACCCCCGAGACCGTGATCGCCGCCAAGCTCCTGCTGGCGAAGTAGAGCAGCGCGGACGCGGCGGCGGTCAGGTGCCCAGCCGGCGCACCTCTTCCTGCAGGTCCACCGCGAAGCGTTCCCGGACTGCGGCCTGCATGCGGTCCGCCAGCCGTGAGATCTGGGCGCTGGTGGCGCCGCCGGCGTTGATGATGATGTTGGCATGCAGGGGGAAGACGCGGGCGGGACCCTCGCACATGTCCTTGGCGCCGGCCCGTTCCAGGAGCTCGCCGGCGGGGCGCCGGCGGCCGCCGGGCCCGGCGGGCGGCAGGTTGCGGAACCAGCTGCCGGCGCTGGGGACGTCGACGGGGTGCTTGCGCCGGCGGTCGGCCAGCTTCTCCTGGCGGAGCAAGCCTGCCTCGTGGACGTCGCCGCGGCGGAGCTTGAAGCGGGCGCCGAGCACCATCGCGCCGGTCTCGCGCAGGTCGGTTTCCCGGTAGCGGAACCCGAAGGCCTCGGGTCCCACGGTCTCCAGCCGCCCGTCCGGGCGCAGGACCACCGCATCCAGCAGGAACTCCCCGATCTCGTGGCCGTAGCACCCGGCGTTGCCGACCAGGGCCCCGCCGAGGGTGCCGGGAATGCCGGAGGCGAATTCCAGGCCCACCAGGCCCGCATCCAGGCTGCGGACGATCAGGTCGTCGAAGCCGAGACCTGCGCCCGCCGTGACCACGTCGCCGGCGGCGGAGAATTCGGCGGTCTCGACGCGCAGGATCACGCCCCGGTAACCCGTGTCGGCGGCCAGGACGTTGCTGCCGGCGCCCAGGACGTAGGCCGGGACCAGGGCCTCGGCCGCGAGCGCCTGGAACCTGAGGGCGGCCTCCGGTGTACGGATGCTGCACACCAGGTCGGCCGGTCCGCCGACTCTGAGGGTGGTCAGGCCGTCAAGAGGCGTCCCGCGGCGGATCGCATCGCGGAACTCCCCGGGCAGGGCCGAGATCAGGGCATCGAGGGCGGGCATCGATTCCAGCTTTCGGTTGACGGAATGGGCCCGGATCAAGGACCGCCACAGGATGGTCCTGATCCCCGGCCGAGTCAACCCGCTGCTGGAAACCGCCGGCCCGGGCGTTGGGTTCCGATGGGGCCGGACCCGGGTTTGGCAAACGTGAACCGGTAAGGTACCTTTTGGCCGTGACCACGCAGTCAGGGCCGGATCCCGAGGTCAGGAAGCGAATCCCGGTGCAGGAAAGAAGGATCATCCAGGGCGCGTTCCTCATGTCCCTGCTGCTGCATCTCGTGCTGGCGGCGGCGACCTGGCGGGTGCCCTTCTACCCGGAGGTGGACGAGGCCATGGCCCGGGACCGCAGCCGCGAGGTGGAGATGATCCTGGTGGACCCCCCGGAGGAAGCCGGCCAGGAGCCCGACCCGACCATGCCGACCGCCTACACGGAGATCCCCGACCGCCAGGCCAGCGAGACCCCGCCGGAGAAGGCGGACTATCTGGCCATGCACCACTCCCTGGCCGCCGACAACGTCGTGGGCGGGGACGGCGACACTCCTGCCGCCGCCGAGCAGTGGATCAGCGACCAGGTCCGGATCCGCCGGGAGGACCTCGAGGGGGCCGAAGGGGTGCAGGTTACCGAGAAGATCCCCCTGGTGCGCCGGTCCGAGCCGGGAAGCGAGGCCGCCGGCCAGGAGCAGGAGGCCAGGGCGGCCGAGGAGGAACTGCGTGGGGACCAGGGCGGCAGGAGGGGCGACTGGGCCCTGCCCGAGCCCCGCGAAGGGGTCCAGGGGCAGCAGGAGCGGGAAGCCGAGAAGCCGGGGACCGAGGAGCCCCGGCTGGAGGAATGGTGGGGCGATCAGGACGTCTCCATCCTCAAGGAAGGCGAGCAGGGACAGTCCGGCGACCGCCGGTTCGATTTCAACCAGGACGCCCGGAGCAAGGCGACCTCGGGCGTGGCCATCGTCGACGACTTCAGCCTGAACACCTACGAGTGGGCCTGGGCCCCCTGGATGAACCGTTTCTCCAACGAGCTGCACCGGCACTGGGTCCCGCCCTACGCCTACCGCCTGGGCATCGTGGAGGGCAACACGATCATCCGGCTGGTCGTGGCCCGGACGGGCCGGATCGAATCCCTGGAGGTCATGGACACCGTGGGCCACCAGTCGCTCCACGAGGCCTCCGAGGCGGCGCTCAGGGCGTTCGCGCCCTACGCGCCCCTGCCGGCCGGCTTTCCCGAAGAGAATCTTGTGATCACCCTGGGTCTCTACTATCCTGCTCTACCGCGCCGATGAGGCGGAGCCGGGGACCCTCAGCCACCGCAGCAGGGAGGCGGAACCACCCATGTGGGAATTGATAATGGCCGGACGCACCATGATGGTGCCCATCAGCCTGGCGTCGCTGATCGCCCTGGCGGTGATCATCGAACGGGCATACGTGCTGCGGTCGAGGCGCATCGTGATCCCGGAGATCGCCGAGGCGGTGGAGACCCTCGGCGCCGGCCGTGACCTGGGGGTGGCCTACGCCATCTGCGAGCGGCGTCCCGGGCCCTTCGCCAACATCGTCAAGACGGGGCTGGACCATGCCGGCAGCGACTGGACCATCATCCGCGACGTGCTGCAGGAGTCGGGCCGCCAGGAGGCGATCCGGCTCACGCGCCGTCTGGGAGTGCTGGAGACCGTCGCGGCGGTGGCGCCCCTGCTGGGACTGCTCGGCACGGTGTTCGGGATGATCCGGGTGTTCGGCACCATCTCGGCCGCCGGCCTCGGCAATCCCGAGACCATGTCCAGCGGCATCAGCGAGGCCATGGTCACCACCGCGGCCGGTCTGATCATCGGCATTCCCAGCCTGATCGCCTACAACTGGTTGAACGGAAGGGCCGAAAGCATCATCTTCGAGCTGGAATTCTACGCGGCCAAGGTCCTCGGCACGCTGCGCCGCCGCCAGGAGGCCGTGCGGGCCGGGGCCGAGCCGGCCGCCGGGGCGGGCGGGCGATGAACTTCCTGCCAGCGCGCAAGGGCCGGGGGCTGATCATCAACGTCACCTCGCTGATCGACGTGATGTTCCTGCTGCTGATCTTCTTCATGGTCACCTCGACCTTCAAGAACCAGCCGGCCATCACCCTGGTGCTGCCGCGCTCGACGACGGCCACCGAGACCCTGGCCACACCGGCGATCGTGTACCTGACCGAGGACGGGTCCGTGTACCTGAACGACGCGCCCGTCGCCGAGGACGGGCTGTCCGAGGCCCTCGAGAGGATCCAGGGCGCCACCGGCGAGGACACCATCGTCCTGCGCGCCGACGAGCGAGCCGAGCACGGGGACGTGGTCCGGCTGATCGATGTACTCAAGCAGAGCGGGTTCACCAGGGTCAGCATCTCGGCCCGGGTGCCTGCGGGCGACTGAGATTCCCATGGCATTCCGTGAAAGGCGGCGAACGTGAGGATGTTACCAGCCGGAGACGAAGGTTTCTGGGGACGCCTCGGCCGGGCTGCGGCCGCGGCCGTCCTGCTCTGCGGGGCGGTCCTGGCCCTGCAGGCCTGCACCGGGGACGAGCCCGGCCCGGTGGGGCTGGACCTGGTCGACCGCGAGATCGACGTGGTGCTCCAGCCCCTGGGGATCGACGCCGTCGACCGTTTCGCGGCCCTGGCCATCGAGGATGCGGACATCCCCCTGTCCCGGCAGGAGGTCCTGTACCTGGGCGTCGAGGCGGGAGTGGCCTCGGCGGTCCTGGTGAACGTCGACTTCGACCTGGAGTATGACGAGTTCCTCAGGGAGTCGCTGTTCTCGGTGGACAGCCTCCAGAGCGTGAAGCTGAGCCTCACCAAGCTCGAGGTCTTCGGGGCGGGGGCCGCGGACGAGGAGGATCCGGCCAAGGTCACCGAATTCTCCCTTCACCTGTACGAGCTCACCGCGCCGTTCGATTCCACCGCCTATCCGGGAGTGATGCCCGGGTTCACGCGGCAGCTGTCGTTCGCGGTCGAGGAAGGCGACCCCTTCACCTGGTCGGGGGAAGGCCTGGAGATCTTCGTGCCCATCCGCCTCGACGACTTCCTGGGCTGGGTCGATGACGGCGGGATGCGCGGTTTCATGATCACGGCCACCACGGACAGCGATTCGGGCCTCGTGGGGTTCGCCGCGCGCGACCTTGACAGCTACAACGAGCTGGCGGACGTGGCGGTCGGCACCATCGTGGGGCCCAACTTCGTGCTGGACTTCGACGACGCGGTGGAACTGGAGGACGGAACGGACGTCCTGCTGCTGCCCAACAGCGGGGACATCTCCACCTTCCACGAACTGTCGGCGGCTCCGGCGTCTCCCGAGGACGGGTTCATCCTGCGCACGGGTCTCCGCAGCTATCCGGCGTTCCGGTTCGACTTCTCGGCCCTGCCGCACGGGGCGTTCATCAACCGGGCGGTTTTCCGGGTCACCAACGACACCCTCGTCAGCTTCGGCAACCTGCATTCCCTGGTGGTCTCGGAACTGGACGCCGAGTTCCTGGCCGAACCCGCCGGGACCATGACCCTGGACGAACTGGCCGACGCCGTCTACGTGATCACCGGCCAGACCAGCGTCGATCCCGTCCTGAACCGCGATCTGGGATTCGACGTGACCCAGGCGGTCCAGCGCATCGTCAACGAGGTCTACGAGGGCGAGCGCGGCCTGGTCCTGACCGCGGGCGAGGACTTCGCCTCGCGTTTCGACCAGGGCGTCATCGATCCGGAATTCTACTTCTCCCAGTTCAACTTCCTGGGCACCGCGGCCGCCGATTCCCTGCGCCCCAGGCTGGAGATCACCTACAGTCTTTCCGAAGAGATCACAGGAGGCGGCCGATGACCGGACCCCGCAACTTCACGGCGCCCGTCCTGGCGGTCCTTCTGGCCGGCGCCCTCGCCACCTCCGGCCTGGCGCAGACGCCGTTCGCCCTGACCAACATCGGGCAGCGCCTGGACAACGATGACGCCCGGATGACGGGCCGGGGCGGCTGGGGCCTGGCCGTCGACGATTCGCTGCACCCGGGTTTCAAGAACCTGGCGTCCCTGTACTCGGTGCGTCACGTGACCCTGAAGTTCACCGCCGCCGGGGACAAGGTCCTGTCCGAGGACGAGGGCGGCGAACGCACCAGCTACCGCACCTATGCGCCCGCCATGCGGGTGGCCCTGCCCGTGATCAAGGGGCGCCTGGCGGTCACCGCCGGTTTCGTGGTGGACCGGTCCACCGAGTGGACGACGGCCGTGGACGACTCCTGGGAGGCCTGGTCCGACACCATCAGCGGGGTGACCGAATTCCAGCGCCGGGGCAGCATGTTCAAGGTGCCCCTTGGCGTGGCCTTCTCGCCCCTGCAGGGCTTGAGCCTGGGTGCGTCCCTCGACCTGCAGCGGGGCACGCTGCGGGAGTCCCTCTACAACTTCCTGCGATCGCCGGCCACCCTGACCGGGGCGGGTCTGTACTCGTCCAACCTCCTGACGACCAGCGACGAGTACTCCGGGACCAGCGTGACCACCGGGTTCCTGTTCTCTCCCCACACCCGCATCAGCGTGGGCGGCAGCTACACGCCGGCCTACGACGTCGACGTGGACCGCAAGATCGAGATGGGGGGGCTGGCCCAGCGCTCCCGCTCCAGCTTCATCCTGGGGATGCCCGAGGAGATGGGCCTGGGGCTGCAGGCCCGGCTATCCGGGCGCTGGCGGGTGGGCGCCGACTACCAGGTGCAGAAGTTCAGCGCCTTCACCGGGCCCGAGGAATGGCGCAGCGCCATGCAGGACGAGAAGACCCTGTCGGTGGGGCTGGAGCGCACCCGGGCGAACGAGCGGCGGGGCGGCTGGTCGAACCTGCCGGTGCGGGTGGGGCTGCGGTCGCGCACCTGGGCCTACCAGGTCGGCGGCGCGGAGGTCCGCGAGACCACCTTCAGCGCCGGCACGGGCTTCCCGTTCCGGGGCGAGATGGGGCAGATGGACGTGGCCCTGTCCTACAGCCTGATCGGAGACCTGCAGGACAACGGGCTCGAGAGCCGGGTCATCCGGCTGTCGATCTCCGTGACGGGACTGGAACGGTGGTGGTAGTATGTACGGATCCTCATCATTCGCCGGATCGACAAGGGAGAAGCACATGAACAGGGTCGTACTGGTGGCGGCGTTCATCCTCGTGTCCGCCTCGCTCGCGGTGGTCACCGGCTGCAAGGACAGCGCGCCGACCACCGAGCTGGAACGGTTCATCATCGAGACGAACAAGGTGGCCCCCGAGGCCTTGACCGACACCCTGCGGTCCCACATCCGGGCCGACGGGTCCTATGCCGTGTACGCCAGCTATCTCATGGGCAACCACTTCTACGGCGCGGCCCAGGAGACGGCCATGACGGTGGGCTGGACGGACGGCACGGTCAACGCCCTGCTGGACAGCGCCGAGCTGTACTTCACCGCCGCGGTCGAGCGTGACAGCACCTTCCTGGAAGCCCTGGTCAACCTGGGCTCCCTGTGGGACGACCGCAGCGAGCAGATGGGCAGCCGGACCGAACGGGATGACCGGCTGGCCAAGGCCGAGATGTACTACCGGAAGGCCCTGGAGGTCGATCCCCTGGACGAGAAGGCCCGCTGCAACCTGGGCGCCCTGTACCTGAGGATGCGCCGCACGAGCGACGCCCTGGCCGAGTTCCAGACGGTGCTGGCCAACGACCCCAGGAGCAGCCTCGCCCACTACAACCTGGCCATCATGTTCGCCGAGGCCAAGATCTACCGCGAGGCCATCGCCGAGTGGGAACTGGCCTCGAAGTACGACCCCGACGGCGACATCGGCGACCGTTCGCGCGACAACATCAAGATCGTCCACGATCTGATGAACGCGCCGACGCCCGACAACGTGAAATGACCTTCCCGCTGGACATCCCCGGGCCCGTCAGGCGCGCGCTGCCTCCGGGCACGGGGGTGCTGCTGGGCATCAGCGGCGGCGTGGACAGCGCAGTCACCCTGGCCCTGCTGGCGTCCCTGGGGTGCGAGGTCCAGTGCGTCACCTTCAAGAACGTCTGCTTCGCCGAAGGGGATGATCCCCCGGGCACGGCCTGCTGCTCGCTCGACGCCATCGAGGACGCCCGGGCCCAGGCCCGGACCTGGGGAGCGAGCCACTGGGTGCGGAACATCGAGGAGCCGTTCACCGCCGGGGTCATCCAGCCCTTCCTGCTGGAATACGCCGCCGGCCGCACGCCCAATCCCTGCCTGCAGTGCAACAGCGACATCCGCTTCCCCGAACTGGTGCGGCTCGCCCGGCGCCAGGGTTGTTCCTTCGCCGCCACTGGGCATTACGCGCGAATCGAGCGATCCGGAGACGGGCCCGCCCGCCTGCTGCGCGGGCTGGATCCGCAGAAGGACCAGTCCTACTTCCTGCACCGGCTGGATCCCGGGCTGCTCGGCGGCCTGGTGTTTCCCCTGGGGTGGTACACCAAGCCTCAGGTGCGCGCGGCCGCCGCGGAACTGGGCATCGCGGTGGCCGAAAAGCCCGACAGCGTGGAGATCTGCTTCGTCCCCGACGGCGACCGCACGGCCGTCTTCGCGGACATGACGGCCGCGGGGGAGCCGGCCACCGAGCCGGGCGACATCGTCGACGCCGAGGGCCGGGTGCTGGGCCGCCACCGCGGTCTCATCCACTACACCGTGGGCCAGCGCAAGGGCCTGGGGATCGCGGCGCCCAACCCGCTGTACGTCGTCGCCCTGGACCTGGCGGGAAGGCGGCTGATCGTCGGCGAAAAGGCCGACCTGGCGGTGACGAGCCTGGAGGGCGACCGGTTCCACGCCCTGGTGGAAGACCTTCCCTCGCGCTGGGAGGCGGGACAGCCACTGCCTGCATCCTGGAAGGAACCGGCGGAGGTGGTCCTGCGTATCCGGCACCGCCACGCGGGCGCGGCCGTGCGGTCCTGGACCCTGGACGGCGATCGCCTCGCGGTGGAACTGGCCCGGCCGGCCGAGGGCGCGGCCCCCGGCCAGGGCATGGTCCTGTATGCGGGCGACCTCGTGCTGGGCGGCGCCCGCATCCTCGAGGCGCGGCCCGGAACCGGAGAGACATGAACAGACGCAAGCGCATCGTGGGAGTCTTCGGGTTGACCGCGGTGCTGCTGTCGGCGCTCCTGCTGATGGCGCCCCGGATGATCCCCAAGGACCGGCTCGCGGCGGAACTCAGGCGGCTGGCCGCCGAGCAGGGTCAGGCCGACCTGACCCTGTCGACCGTGGGGGTGCGTCTGGTCCCCAGGCCGACGGTGACCCTGGGGCCGGGCCGGCTGGTGCGGCCGCCGCTGGGCGGGCCGCGGTCAGGAGTGGACCTGGCCTGGGACGAGGTGGACCTCGCGGTGGCTCTGGGTCCCCTGCTGCGGGGGGAGCTGGGCGCCGGATCCTTCTCCGCACGAATCGCGAGGGCGGGCGTGGGCCTGGCGGTCTACGACGATGTGACGGTGAAGGGAAGATCGGACGGTTCGCGGGTCGAGGTGACCTCCCTGCGGGCCGGGCTCGGGTCCGGGACCCTGGAGGGGACCGCCACGATCGACCTGGAGGCCGGCTCCGGCGGTCGGCTTGAATTCCAGATCGAGTGCACGGACGTCCCGGCCGCCGGACTGCTGGGACCCTGGATCGACGACTGGCGCAACCGGCTGGAAGGGGACCTGTCGGGGTGGGCCCGGGGATCGCTGATACTGGGCGACGAGGCTGCGGTGCGTTCGAGTCTCGTCCTCGAAGGGGCGCTGTTCGGGCGGGGGGGCGTCCTGCACGCCGGCGACTGGCTGGAGGAGGCGCTGCCCTATCTGGGCTCCCGCCAGGACCTGGTGGACGTCCTGTACGAACGGGTGGGCCACGTGTTCACGGTGGGCCAGGGCGTCTACGCAGCGGACCTGATCATCCTGGGCGAGGAGACCGACTGGCGCGTGGCCGGGCCGATCGAACTGGCCGGGGCCATGGACCTGGCCGTCCAGGTCAAGCTGCCGCCCGGCTTCACGCCCGACCTGGGACAGTGGCGCTTCCTGGCCGAGACCCTGCGGGACGCCCGGGGGCGGGTGAACCTGGCCTTCGGGCTGGTCGGACCCTGGGACCAGCCCGCCTTCCGGCTGGATCTGCAGGCGCTGCTGGCCGGGGCGAACGACCGGGACGCGGGCGAGGGACCGGACGGGGAAAAAGGATGGCCAGCCCGGCTTGACAAATGGGAGGCCAGATAGTACCGTGCCCTTCCACTGCCGGGGCGCAAAGCCTTATGGCTTCGTTCCCTGGACGGATCCCAGACTCGGAAACTGGCATGTTACCAGGGCAGTCGGCGCTTTGCGGCGTGGGGCCCGAGGACTGCGGCTCCCGGCGTGGGCGGTGCTGTGAGCCCGATGCCGGAGGGCTAGTCCTAATCGGTAAGGCAGCGGTCTTGAAAACCGCCGGGTGAAAGCCCTTGGGGGTTCGAGTCCCCCGCCCTCCGCCAGGTCTGGAGAGGTGGCCGAGTGGCTGAAGGCGCACGCCTGCTAAGCGTGTGTGGGGTAAAACTCACCGAGGGTTCGAATCCCTCCCTCTCCGCCAGAACAAGCCGGCCACCGTGGCCGTGAAATCATAGGTGCGCCCATAGCTCAACTGGATAGAGCGTCTGGCTACGGACCAGGAGGTTGGGGGTTCGAATCCTCCTGGGCGTACCACCAAAAAAACCGAGGACTCGCGAGGATCGCGGGTCCTCGGCTTTTTTGGGCTCTCGTGAGGCCCCGGTGACAAGACCCCGATCCCTTCCAAACCAACCTCTTTTTAACAATATGATTCAAGTTTTGATCCGTGATTCAATAATCCCCTCACGTGTGGGACCAGGGATGGCCACGGGTGAAACCCCCTCATCCCCCCCTCAATCCCTTCGCCACCATCGCCAGCAGGTCCTCCTGCTTGAAGGGCTTGGGCAGAAGGGGGCCGGGCAGGTCCTTCCGCTTCTGCTCCGAGGCCGGGTCGTAGCCGCTCATGAAGACCACCGGTGTGGCCGGGCGGTCCTTCCTCAGCCGGGCGTGGACGCCGCGGCCGTCGAGCCTGGGCAGGACCACGTCGATCAGCGCCAGGTCGATCGGGCCCTGGTGGGTGTCGAGCACCTCGCCGGCCTCGATCCCGTCCCCGGCGGTCAACACCCGGTAGCCCGCCCGGGTCAGGGTGCGCCGCGTCAGGTCCCGGATCTGCTGCTCGTCCTCCACCACCAGGATGGTCTCGCCCGAGCCCGGGAACAGGGAGCTGGCCTGGTGGACCTCGTCCTCGACCGCCTCGGTCGCCCGCCGCAGGTCGATGCTGAAGGTCGTGCCCCGGCCGGGTTCGCTCTCGACCCGGATGACCCCGTCGTGCTGCTTGATGATCCCGTAGACGGTGGCCAGACCGAGGCCCGTGCCCTTGCCCTGCACCTTGGTGGTGAAGAAGGGGTCGAAGATCTTGGCCTGGACCTCGGGCGACATTCCGGCGCCGTCGTCGGCGATGGTCAGGCGGACCAGGCCGGGAGCGCCGTCGCCGGCCGGACCTCCATCTCCTCGGGAAAGGGGGGCGGCGTCGGCGGTGGCGATCAGGATGCGACCGTTGCCCGTGATGGCGTCGCGCGCGTTCAGGCAGAGGTTCAGCAGGACCTGCTCGAGCTGCCCCTGGTCGCCGGACACCGTGGGCGCCCCGGCCTGCAGGTCGAACTCCAGGGCGATTCCCTCGCCGACCAGGCTGGTCAGCATGGGCCTCATGTCCGCGATGATGCGGTGCAGGTCGACCGCCCGGGTGTCGATGACCTGACGGCTGCTGAAGGCCAGCAGTTGCCGGGTCAGCTTGGCAGCACGCTCAGCGGCCAGGTTGGCCTGTTGCAGGTCCTCCCGGGAATCCGAATCGGGGGGCAGATCCTGGATCACGAAGTCGATGTAGCCCTGGATGGCCTGGATGATGTTGTTGAAGTCGTGGGCGATCCCGCCGGCCAGCTGACCCACGGCCTGCAGTTTCTGGGAGCGGCGCAGCTGGTCCTCGAGGGTGCGCTGCTCGTCGATGTCCCGGCCCACCCCGACGATGCCCGTGACATGCCCGCGCGCATCGATGAAGGCCGACCCGGACCAGCTGGTCCACTTGGTCCCCGAGGGGGTCCGCAGACGGACGGTGAAGGATTCCTCGCTGCTTTCCCCCGCGAAGATGCGGCGCCGGGCCTCGAGGATGGAGGGGCGGTCGTCCTCGTGGCAGTGATCGGTCAGGCTCGATCCCATCAGGCCCCCGCCGTCCAGGCCCAGGAACTCCAGGCAAGAGGGATTGGCGAACACGATCCCGCCGGAGAGGTCCACGCGGACGACCATGTCGGCGACGTTGTCCACCAGCAGGCGGTAGCCCTCGCGGCTCTGCCGCAGCTCGACCATGCGGCCCAGGTAGGCCCGCAGCAGGAAGGCCAGCATCAGCGAAAGGATGAGTCCGCCGGCGGACAGGAATTCGTTGGGCCCCGGCCTTCTCTCCAGGATGGTCGGCCCGGGCGCCAGGCGCAGGCGCCATGACTTGTCCACGATGCGCAGGGGCAGGACGGACGTGAGGCCGTCCGGCCAGCCGTCCGGGGGACTGCCCGGGGACAGGAAGGCCGGCTCCCCGTCCTGGGTGTAGACCCCCACCCGGAACCGTTCGTACAGGAAGTCCTCGCTGAGGCAGCCGTCCACCAGCTTCTCGAGGCTGAAGACCCCGTTGACGAAGCCCAGCAGCGCCCCGTCCGGCCCGGACATGGGGCAGTAGGTCGCGAACCCGGGCTTGCCCTGGAGCAGGCGGATCATCGGCGTGCCGGTGAGGCGGCGGGTCTCCTCCGCGGTCCGGACGGCTTCGAGCACGCTTTCTTCCGGATGGAAGTGCAGGTCCTTGTCCAGGGCGCTGAGGTTGTCCTGCTCCGGATGCACGATGCGGATGACGTAGCGGGGATCGATGAAGTTCAGGGCCTGGAATCCCGGATAGTTCTCGATGAAGGACTGGGCGCGTTCGTGGAAGAGGGCGCTCTCGCGGGTGGGATCCTGCCGGAAATTTTTGGCGATGATGGCGACGGCGGCGGTCCGGGCGTCGATCCAGGCCTCCAGCCGCATCTTGATCTGTTCGGCGGCGATGGTGGTCTCCGCCCGCAGGCGCTGGGTCTCGCGGCGCTGGGCGGTCCGCCAGAGGCCGAAGACCAGCGTCAGACAGATCGCGAGGAAGACCAGGGGGGCGTACCGGGTCACCAGGTGGTGTTCGATGGGCTTGCGGTCGGACATCGCGGCGCCGCCAAGGTTGGCGTGATCCCGGAATTTGGGGAACCATATCCCCGGCGCGGACATTTGCCAATACCCAGAATCGGCGATCCGGCCCCAGGCTTGAGGCCAGGCCGATGCCTCCCCTTGACGGGTCCCCGGGTCGGGTTCCTTCTGGCTCGCAGGGAGGATCTGGCGTATGGTGCACGGATTGATCTCAGCCGCCGTTTGCAAAGGAATGGTCCCGAAGATGACGTTGCCCGGAATCTGCCGCCGATCGACCCTGCCGGGATCCGCCCTGGTCTGCCTAGCGGCCTGCCTCGCGGCCTGCCTCGCAGTCGGCCTGGTCGGTGTGTCCCCGGGCCGGAGTGAGGCGGCCGCAGCCGATCCCTGGATCCCCCTGGCCGAGGTGGAGCCGGGAATGAAGGGCTACGGCCTGACCGTCTTTTCCGGGAGCGCCATCGACACCTTCACGGTGGAGGTGATCGGGGTCCAGCGCAACGTGCGCGCCGACGGCAGCCTGATCCTCGTGGAGGTGGCCGGCCACGGCCTGGAACTCTCGAGCATCGCCCAGGGCATGAGCGGCAGTCCCGTCTACCTGGATGGCCGCTTCGCCGGGGCCCTCGCCTTCGGCTGGGGCGGATCCCTGCGGCCCATCGCTGGGGTCACCCCCGCCGCGGACATCCTGGCCCTGCCCCCGTCGCCCCAGCCGCAGGGGACGGGCGTGCGGGGGGCGGCCGTGATGCCCGAGGAACTGGCCGAGCCGGGGCGGGGGGGGGAACTCGCAGTGCTGCTCGGCCACGGCGAGATCGCCGGCCGGTCCGATCGGTCCTGGACCGCGGGCCCGCCGGAAGGGTCCCCTGGTGACCGGTCCCTGGCGGTCCTGCCGGCGGCCGCGTGGCCCGACCCCGAGGCCCTCGCCCTGTCCCTGCTGGGCGCAGGAGGGTCTGAGGCGCCGAACTGGCTCATCCGTCCCCTGGGCCAGGCGGCGGCCACGGGTTCGGCGGCCGGGGCAGGGGATGGGTTGTCCCCGGGTTCGGCCTGCGCCGTGGCCCTGATCACCGGCGACGCCCAGCTCGGCGCCACCGGGACGGTCACCCTGGTCGAGGACGGGCGCGTCGCCATCTTCGGACACCCCTTCCTGCAGCGCGGCCCGGTGGCCTGGCCCCTGGCCGCCGCCGAGGTCCTGGCCATCCTGCCCAGCCGGCAGATGTCCTTCAAGATGGGGACCATGGGCGGCCTGGTCGGCACCATCGACCACGACCAGAGGGCCGGCCTGAGCGGCAGGCTTGGCCCCGTGCCGGTCCAGGTGCCCGTCAGCGTGGAGATCGCGAGCGGGGAAAGCGCTCCGGCCACCTACACCTTCGCCGTGGCCGACGATCCCTTCCTGACCCCGACGCTGGTCTTCTGGTGCCTGTACAACACCCTGCTGGTGTCCGGCGACGATGCCAGCCTGCAGACCGTCGACTACGCCATCGAGATCGACTGGACCGATCCTGCCTCCGGAGGCGGCGACACCCTCCTGCTCGAAGGAGTGACCGCCGGACCGGGCGGCGTCCGCGCGCTGGGTCCCGCCTGGATGGCGCCGCTGTCGGCCCTCATGATCAATCCCGACCGCCCTCTGCAACTGAAGGGTGTGCGCGCGGTCCTGAAGCAGGACCCGCAGCTGCGGACGGCGGCCATCACCGGGCTCTCCGGTCCCCGCATCCTCGCCCCTGGCCAGGAGTCGGCCGTCTTCCAGGTCGACCTGCAGGAGCGACGCGGCCGCAGCGTTTCCCTCGAGGTCGAGCTTCCGCTGCCGGCTCATCTGCAGCCCGGAACCTACCGCGTCGCGGTGGCCAGCGCGGCGGACTTTTTCGCCCTGGAAACCCAGCGCCTGGGGCAGATGCCCCGCCTGGACACCGTCGAGGATCTGGTGGACCTGCTGCGCACCGAACGGTCGCCCGGCGTCCTCCAGCTCGCGCTGGTCGCTCCGGGCGAGGGGCTCGTGATCGAGGGCCGCGAGATGCCCTCCCTGCCCGGGAGCTTCGCCCGCGTGCTGGAATCCGCCCAGGCGATACCCCGGCGCACCCTGGCCGACCTGTTGAGCACGACCGAACGACCGACCCCCTGGCTGCTGGAAGGGTCGGTGCTGCAGACCCTGGTCATCCAGGCCCCAGGAAAAACCTTCGCACAGGAAAAGAGACCATGATCGTCACCCTGACCCTGGCCTTCCTGGCCCTCGCCTTGCCCGCCCTGGCGGCCGGACCCATGTTCTGGGATCTGCCCGGCAGCCGTCCCTTCGCCGATTGCCGCCTCGAGGGGGTGACCATCGACGGCGCGGGCCGCCTCTCCCCGGGACTCGTCCACGGCCGGGGCGCCGAACTCCCCGGGGGGGTGACCTGGTGCCTGGTCGCCGATCCCCGCGGCGGCATCCTGGCCGGCACGGGGCACGAGGGCCAGATCGTGCGCATCGTTCCGGAAGGCGAGCCCCAGGTGTTCGCGGATCTCGAGGCTCCGGAGGTCTTCTGCCTGCTGCCCCTGGACGACGGCCGCATCCTGGCCGGCTGCGGACCCGAGGGCCAGGTCTACGCCGTGGCCCCGGATGGGACCGCCGAAAAGATCGGCGACGCCGCCGGGCAGTACGTCTGGGGCATGGCCCCCGATCCCCGTGGCGGGCGCATCTGGCTGGTCTCCGGCAGTCCGGCCACGATCCAGGCCCTGGACCTCGGCACCGGGCAGATCGGCGATGCGGTGACCCTGCCTGCCGAGAACGCCCTGGACGTCCTGCCCGAGCAGGACGGAAGCCTCCTCGTATCGACGCAGGGCCCGGGCATGGTGTACCGCGTGACCCCCGGTTCGGACGGGGAGCCCGAACTGCTGCTGGAAACCGCCCAGGACGAGGCCCGGCGCCTGCTGAAAGGCCCCGACGGCGGGATCTACCTGGTGGCCCTCGCCCCGGCCGACGCGTTCGGCCTGGACGGCGATCCCGAAGACCCGGACCTGCGCCGGCGGTCGGTGCCGGTGGTCATGCTGCCCTTCCTGAAGGACCGGGACGCCCCGCGGATTCCCCGGGGGGCCGTCTACCGGATCGACGGCGACCTGCCCGGCGCCTTGGTCTGGAGCGGGGACCTCGACCTGATGTTCGCCACCTGGGACGATCGGCTGGGCTGGATCGCCGGCGGCGGCCTGATCAAGGAAACGGGGCTGGCGACCCTCTATCGCCTGGACCCCCCGGCGGGATACAGCCCGCTGACGAGCTGGGAAGGCGGGGACATCCTCGACATCCTGGTCGAACCCGACGGGGGCCGGCCGGCCGTGGTCGTGGCCCAGGCCAACCCCGGGCGCATCGACTGGTTCGGGAACGACTTCAAGGCCGCCCGGACCGCCACCGGTCCCGTCCTGGACGCGGGCAAGACCGTGGCCTGGGGGCGCCTGTCCTGGCAGGGCGAACCCGGTCCCGGCGGCCTCCGCTGGTCGGTGCGCACCGGCAACCGCGCCATCCCCGACGGCGGCTGGACCGACTGGTCGAAGACCTGGAGGGACCACGACGTCTCCCTGGACCTGCCGGCCAGCCGTTACCTGCAGTGGCGGGTGGAATTCCTGGGCGACCAGCCGGACCCGGTCCGCGCGCACGTCGCCGCGGTGACCGTCAGCGCCTTCGGGCCCAACCTCCCTCCGGTCATCTCCGAGTTCAAGCAGGAGGACGTCCAGTCGGTCTTCATGGGCGGTCTGATGAACCACCGCGAGAACATCACACGGTCCTTTCGCAGCGGCCTGAAAGCCGAGTTCAACCGCGCGGGCGGCGGTCCGGAGGTCGCTCCCGAGGGCCGGGCCGCTCTCGGCGGCAAGGTCCTGGTCTTCTCCTGGAAGGTGACCGATCCCGACGACGATCGCCTCGAACATACCCTGATCTATCGGCCCTGGACCGAGAGCCCGGGACGGTTCCGGGAGGCGAGCAAGGGTAACGGCGGCGGCGTCGACGGCTGGGACACGTCCGACGTTCCCGACGGCCTGTACGAGGTGATTCTGAGGGTCACCGACGCTCCGGACAATCCCGGGCACCTGGCCCACATGGCCATCAGCAAGCTCGGCCCGGTCAGGGTGGACAACACTCCCCCCGTGGTTTCGGAATTCGAGGCTCGGTTCAAGGACCAGGGCGTCCGCCTGATCCTGAAGGCTGCAGATGAAAGCAGCCCCCTGGCCGGGGCGATGCTCGTTCTGCCGGACGGAACCCGGGAACGCCTGGATCCCATCGACCGGATCTGCGACAGCCCCGAGGAGGATTTCGACTTCGTCTATCACTTCGATCCCCTGCGGACGACACAGCTCCCCGCCTGGGTCCGGGTTGAGGTCATGGACCTTGCAGGCAACGTGACGGCGGTCGAAACCGACGTGAAATCGAGGTGAGACCATGACTCCCGCCGACTCCGGCGATTTCGCCCGGCACGAGCGCTGGATGGAGGTCGCCCTGCGCGAGGCCAGGCTGGCGGCCGAGGCGGGAGAGGTGCCCGTCGGGGCGGTCGTCGTCCGCGACGGCGCTGTGGTCGGGCGCGGCCGCAACCAGGTGGAGTCGCTGCACGATCCTACCGCCCACGCGGAGGTCATCGCCCTGGGCGCGGCGGCCGGCGAGGGGGAGGACTGGCGTCTGACCGACGCCACCCTGTACGTGACGCTCGAGCCCTGCACCATGTGTGCGGGCGCCATCCTCCTGGCGCGGCTGGGGGGGCTGGTGTTCGGGGCGAGCGACCCGAGGGCCGGCGCGGTGATCTCCACCGCCAGGCTGCTGGCCGGCAATCCCTACGGCCACCGGGTGGAGGTCGTGGGGGGGGTGCTGGCGGGCCCCTGCGGACGCATTCTCCAGGATTTCTTCCGGGACAGGAGAGATGGAAGAGGCGGACCGGTTTAAACGGTCTGCGGCCGTTGATTTTGGTTGTGCCGTCGAAATTGTGTCCGCTGTCATCCCTCTGCCGGTCTCACCCGGCAGAGGGGTCTTCCCTAGTACGCGTACTTCAGTTCATGCCGCCTCTGCTTCCCCAGCGC
>JAHJTW010000280.1 GCA_018829565.1 bacterium
AAGGAGGCCGCGGCCCTTCGTCCCCCAGGGGGGTCGGTCATGCCATCCCCAAGAAAACGATGATGTCTGTCCTACACTTCCTGGAAGAAGTACGGCCTCAGACACTGCACGATCTTGTCATACGTCTCCGGATACAACCCCCACACCGTCGCCGCCACCGAACTCAGCAGGCTGTTGCCGTCCTGCGGGGTGAAGCAGTATCCGGTGATGCCCCGGCCGTCCTCGCCGATGTGCAGCGTGTCGACGGGCATGACCGACTGGTTGAGGATGCGGCCGCAGAACCCGTGGTCCCGGCCGAAGGAGAAGATGCTGTTGGCGGTGGTCTTGTAGGTGACGGCGATGCGGTCGTCTTCGTGCATGCGGGCGACCAGCTCGTCCTTGGTCACCGGCTTGTTGACCTTCAGGTAGTAGTGGATGATGTGCATCAGCTGGCTGTTGACCTTCAGGGCCGAGCTGAACAGGTTCAGGTCGTACTCCTTGCCCTTGGTCTGGTACAGGTGCCAGGCGTCGCGGGCGTGGTGGGTGCCGAAGCGGGCGTCCTTGTGGCCGCCGACCTGGGGGCTGGGCACGAACTTGTCGTCCTGGCTGATGTCGTTGGCCCGCCGCATGCAGACGAAGCGGCCCTCAACCAGGTTCTCGGGACCCTCGTCCCCCAGGCCCAGCATCTTGATCAGCACCGACAGGTTGTGGGTGTTGCAGCTGACGACCTGCAGGTACTTGTCCTTGCCGACCTCGAGGATCTCGTCGTTGATGCCCCGGGCGTAGGGCTTGCCGAAGCCGAACTCGCTGCCCTGGGCGATGAACAGATCGATGTTGTCCTCGTAGTTCTTGTACCATCTCTCCTTCATGGCGTTGCCCGAGGGGGTGCAGTCCACGACCACCTTGGACAATTCCAGGGCCTCCTCGGTCACCATCTCGGCCTTGATCCCCAGCTTCTTGAAGCCGTCGACCTGTTCCTGGTCGGTCACCAGACGGGCGCCCCGGCGCAGGAGGTTCTGGACCTTGCTGCGGTCGGTCATCAGCGGCGTGCGCTTGTGGAACAGGACCTCGTCGATCCCCAGCTGAGCCTTGAAGTGGGTCAGCAAACCGATCAGAGGTTCCCCGATGGTTCCGGTACCCACCACCAGGACGGTCTTCGAACCCTGCATGGTCATCTCCTTTACTGGGTGACGCTGGTCGCCCGCATCAGGCCTCCGGCAAGGACCACCGTTCATGGGGCAGCACCTCGACGGGACGGGCGAAGAACTTGTCGGTCGGATAGTTGAGCAGGTTACTCACCCTGCTGGTATAGATACAAGCAAATTCCATGACCTGCTGCCCGAAACGGCTGGCGGCGCGGCCTTCCCGGAAAAGGGACTCCCAGTGGGGGTTGAAGGCCCCCTTGAGGACCCGCTGCAGGCGGGCCCGCCTGCCCAGCTGGCGGGCCACCTCGGCCTCCAGCTCCAGGAGGCGGCCGTCCCCGGTCAGGCCCAGGGCCCGCAGGTGGTCCCGTTCGAGGACCAGGTCCTCCAGCAGGTCCTCGACCAGGGCCAGTTCCCGGTACTGGTCCCGCAACGGCAGCATGACCCCCACCTCCTCCTCCACCTCGGGCACGATCATGGCCGTGCGCCAGCCCACGCTCTTCTTGCTGCGCAGGATGTCGCCGTAGGTGTGGTCGCCGAAGTAGAGGATGCGGTCCCCCCCCGTGCCCAGCATCCGCTCCAGGAAGAAGGAATCGCCCCCGACGAAGCACCGGCCCCGGCGGTTGGGCAGGCGGGGGTCGGCCCCCGCGGGCAGGGGTCTGCCGTCGCCGCGGGCCAGGAAGAACCCCGGCTTGCCGGAACTGCAGATCACCAGGTCGAACAGGTCCTCCCACGAGCCCGTGGGACCGCCCACCAGGTGGTCCATGACCGCGGCGGTGTAGTCCGGCTCGCTGTTGGTCAGCAGGAACAGCTGCTTGCCGGCGGCGCGGAACCGCTGCAGCGTGGGCACCAGGTTCGCGTCCCGCAGGAAGAACCGGTCCAGGTCGGCGGTGATGCGGGCCTTCAGGCTGCCGTCGGCGTGGGTGGTGTCCACCGCGGTCCGGATGTCCTCGTACAGGGTGCGGAAACCCACGCGCGGGCCCGCTTCCGGATCGTTCTCCTTCAGATCAACCAGCCCGGTGTAGAGGCTGCCCTCGGGCAGGTCGAACAGGGTGTCGAAGGTGCGGTAGCGGCCGCTGCCCAGCTTGATGCGGCCCTGCTGGTACAGTTCCCGACGCTCCTCCTTTTCCAGGAACCGCATCCCGTGACGGGCCCGGGTGACGTGGTTGTAGGCGTCGATCTTCAGCAGGTGGCCCAGCTTCTTGTCCACCACCAGGCCGCGGACCGCCGCGCGCGGCTCCCAGACCACCCGTCCCGGATCGCGGGGATAGCCCCGGTCACGGACCAGCCGTTCCAGGGCCATCTCGAAGCTGAGACGGTTGAAGTTGTCGGTGTTGTAGATGGCCAGGGTGTGGTCCATGTCGAAGCCGATGGCCTCGATGGTGTGCAGGCGCAGGTTGCGGTTGGTGAAGACGCGGTTGCCCGGTGAAAGTTCCTGGGGAACGGGCGGTATCCGCCCTTCATGCTGGAGGGACGACATCGATACTCTTTCGTCTGGTGTCCTGCGCGCCGGGACCGGATCAGACGTCCGGGGTCAGCGCGAGATCGGCCTCCCGGTTGCGCCGGATGACCTCGGGATGCTCGGGGAACGCCCGGGTCAGCCGGGCCCACCAGCTGGAGGCGTTGTCCCGGTAGTCGAGCTCCCGCATGAGGCTCCAGCCCCGCAGCCAGCCCCGGTGGTTGGCCTCGGCGGCCGTCACCGTGCGCAGGTAGAGCTTGAGGGCCCGCTTGCGGTCCCCGGCGAACCGGGAGCACTCGGCCATGCCCAGCCAGCCGAAGCTGTAACCGGGATCCAGGCCCAGGGTCTGTTCGAACAGGCCCACCGCCTCGCTGACCCGCCCCTGCAGGAGGGCGAGTTCTCCCAGGTAGCGCAAAGGATACAGGTGCAGGATGCGGGTGTCCAGACCCGCGGTGTCGCCGGACCCCGCCCGCTCGAGCAGGGAATGCAGGAGGCGGGTGACCTCCCCCGCCCGCTGGGCGCCGTCCCCCCCGGGCCCCATCCCCCGGCCGAGTCCGGCCAGATCCACGGCAACGGACTGGAGCAGGACGGCCGGGTGCAAGGGCAGAACAGCCAGGGCGGCGTCCCTGACCCGGCAGGCTTCGGCAAGGTCCTCCCGGACCAGGAGGGCGGAGACGAGCTTGGCCGCCAGGTCGGGGAACCAGGGGATTTCGGCCACCTCGGCCGCCGGCCGGTCGGACAGGCGGCGCCAGGCCTGCTGCAGGTGGACCAGCGCAGCGCCCATGCCCGCGGCCGGCAGGACGTCCTGGTCCAGCAGGCTCAGTCCCTGGCAGGCCATGAGGTAGCTGAAGTAGGGCTCGGCGGGACGGGCGTCCCGCATCAGGCGCATGATCTTCTGCTGGCGCTCCCGCTGGCGGAGCACCCGGTCGGGGTTCTGCCCCTCGTTGACCACGACCAGGTCGGCGGGCTTGACTCCCAGCTCGTGCCGCCGGCAGTACTCCTTGAGGGACGGATCCAGGCTCTCGAAGACCGGATGCCGGTAGCGCAGGTTCTGGTCGTTGCGGAAGAGGCGCACCCGGTTGCCGTGCCCGCCCAGGTCCGCGCCGGCCGGATCGACCACCTCGGCCTCGTAGGCCGCGGCGCCCGGATCGTTGAGCAGGCGCTGGAATTCCACCGGCCGCATGGGCTGCAGGTACTCGTCGGCGTCCAGGACCAGGATCCAGTCGCAGCGCGCCTCGGCCAGGGTGCGGTTGCGGGCGGCGGCGAAGTCATCCTCCCAGGGGATCTCCAGGACCCGCGCCCCGTAGCCCTCGGCGATGATCTGGGTGTTGTCGTCCGATCCGGTGTCCGCGACGATGACCTCGTCCACCAGCGCCAGGACGGACTTGATGGCCATGCCGATCGATGCTTCCTCGTTGCGGGCGATCATGCACAGGCTGACGGTTCTTCTTCTCATGGATGCGGGTTCGATCCTCGGCGGCGGTCCGTGGTGTCGTGTTACGCCCTGGTTATCGGCCCGATCGGGCTCCGGTTGACCCTTGATTATGCCGATTTTCCGCCCCCGGAGGGATTCCGTTGCCAAGCGGGCGCGGTCATATCACTATGATTCCATGGATCATCGGGAACGGCACCACGGGATCCCTCCCGGCCCTCCGCCCCGCCTTCCCGGGGCAGGAGCGGCCATGCCAGCCTACGCCCTGCTGGACAACATCCGCAGCGCCTGGAACGTGGGTTCGATGTTCCGGTCGGCCGACGCCGCCGGGCTGGCCGGCCTGTACCTGACGGGGATGACCTGCACTCCCCCCCGGCCCGACCTGGAGAAGACCGCCCTGGGGGCCACCCTGACCGTGCCCTGGGACTACTGGCGGGATCCCGTGGAAGCCGCCCGGGCCGTCCGCGACCAGGGCCGCGCCCTGATCGTCGTCGAGCAGGTCCCCCGCGCCCGGGATTGGCGGGAGTTTACTTTTCCGTTTCCTTGTTGTTTCGTGGTGGGACACGAGGTCGCCGGCGTGAAGCCGGGGATCGTGGAGCTCGCCGACCATGTGGTCCAGATCCCCATGGCCGGCCTGAAGAAGTCCTTGAACGTGGCGGTGTGTTTCGGGATGCTGGCCTTCGCGATCCGCAGCACATGGCTCGACCAGACCGGCGGTTGACACCCGACATGGCGCCCGACCCCCGTTTCCGCTCACCCTGGCAATCGCCCCTGTTCGTACGGTGGGTCGCCTTCGCGCGCGCCGTGCTCTCGGGCCTGCCCGGCCGCGAGGACCGGTTCATCGACCGCCTGGTGACCGATCAGAACGCCAGGGTCCGCGACTTCCTCGCCGGCCGCCCCGCCCGCAAGGTCCTGCTGATCATGCCGCGCTGCGTCAAGATGACCGGCTGCCGGGCCGCCGTCCAGGAATCCCTCGAGGAATGCCTGGCCTGCCGGCGGTGCCCGCTGGGCGACGTGGCCCACCTGTGCCGGGACCACGGCGTCAAGGCCCTGGTGGCCTTCCGCAGCCACATCGCCTTCGAGATGGCCCGCACCGAACAGCCCGACGTGATCATCGCCTCCGCCTGCCGCGACCGCATGATCAAGGCCCTGCGCTCGACCCCCGACCATCCCGCCCTGCTGGCCCCGCTGACGGGGATGCGCAAGATGTGCCTCGACGCCGGCCTCGACATGGTCTGGCTGAAGCAGCAGCTCGAGTTCGTGGCCCCGCCGGCCGAAGCCCCGGACGCGCCGGCAACCCCCGCCGCCCGGGAACTCCCTGCGGACGACGCCCCCCTGCGGGCCGCCCAGGGCTCGTGACCAACCTTCCGGACATCCGGGCCGCCCTGGCGCTGATGCGCCCCCGGCAGTGGCCCATCCTCTCGGCCCAGCTCGCGGTGGGCTGCCTGCTGGGCATGCCCGCCGGACGGGCGGACCAGCCCGGGGACTGGGCCGTCCTGGCCTCCGCCTGGTTCTGCTGGGTCGTGCTGCTCAACGGCGCCACCCTGGCCTTCAACAGCGCCTACGACCGGGACACCGGTCCGGTGGCCTACCTGCCCGATCCCCCGCCGCCCCCGGGCTGGCTGGCGGGCGCCTCCCTGGCGGCCATGACCTGCGGCGTCCTGATCGGCTGGGCGACCGTGGCGCCCGGCTTCGGCCTGGTCCTGGCCGGCTGCCTGGTCCTGTCGGTGCTCTACTCCCACCCCCGCAGCCGCTGGAAATCCCGGCCGGGACTGGACCTGCTGGTGAACGTGGTCGGTTACGGGGCGGGGACGACCGCCGCCGGCCTGCTGGCGGGCAAGGCGGCCTGGGGCGCGGGCCAGGGGCTGGGGACCGCCGACGTCCTCTACGTCGCGGGTTTCGGGCTGCTGTTCGGGTCCTTCTATCCCCAGACCCAGATCTACCAGGCCGCGCAGGATGCGGCCCGCGGCGACCGCACGCTGACCACGGCCCTGGGTCCCCGGCCGGCCCTGAGACTCGCCCTGGTCCTGGGCCTGGCGGCCGGGGCGGCCTTCGTGGCGGCGGTCTGGCTGCACGGCCGACCGGGCCTGCCGTACCTGCTGGTCGCGGCCCTGATCGCCTGGTGCGGGCACGTCCTGTGGTGGGAACGCCGGCAGGAACGGCTGGACGTCCCCGCGCAGGAACGCGCCATGTACCGGGCGTTGAAGCTGTGGGCGGTGGTCGATGCGGCCCTGGTGGCGGGCCTGTTCCTGGGCTAGACGTAGATGCGGCGCCGCCGGCTGATCTCGCCCGAGAAATTCGCGCCGAGCGCGGCGAACTCCGTCAGGACCTGATCCACCAGCTGCACCTTGTCCTTCAGCGGCAAGAACGCGGACTTGAACCCGTTCATGACCAGCCCCAGCACCTCGTCCTGGCTCAGGTCGTACTTCTCGACGGCCAGGCGGTACTCGTTGGTCACGGTCGTGCCCGAGACCAGGCGGTTGTCGGTGTTCAGGGTGACCCGCAGCCCCTCTTCCATGAACCGGCGGATGGGATGGCTCTGGAAGTCGGGGATGGCCTTGGTCTGCAGGTTGCTGGCCAGGCAGATCTCCACGGGGATGCGGCGGTCGTTGACCCACTGCATCAGGTCCGGATCCTCGATCAGGTGCGTGCCGTGGCCGATCCGGTGGGCGCGGCAGTAGTGCAGGGCCTGGTGGATGCTGGGAGCGCCGAAGGCCTCGCCGGCGTGGATGGTGATGTTCACGTTGTTGTTCAGGACGCGCTGGAAGGCCTCCATGTGATCCTTGGCCGGATAGTCCTTCTCCGCCCCGGCCAGATCGAAGCCGACCACGCCCCGGCCCTTCCAGCGGACGGCCAGGTCGGCCAGCTCGAGGCTCGACTGGGGCGAGATGTGCCGGATGCCGCAGATGATCTGCCCGCAAATGATCCCGTACTGCCGGCGCGCCCGGTCCAGGCCCGCCTGCACCGCGGCGACGATCTCCTCGTACCCGAGGCCCTTGCTGATGTGCAGCAGGGGCGAGTAGCGGACCTCCATGTAGCGCACGTTCTCGCGGTGGGCGTCCTCGGCGAGTTCGTAGGCGATCCGGGTCAGCTCGTCCTTCTGCTGCATGAGCTTCAGGGTGATGTCGAAAACCCGCAGGTAGTCCACCAGGCTCTGGCAGTCGTCGGGGACCTGGCAGACGGCCCGGACGTCCTCGTCGGTCCGGAAGTCGAAGCCCAGGTCGTGGTGGGCGGCCAGCTCCCGGACGGTGTCCAGGCGCAGGGACCCGTCCAGGTGGACGTGGAGGTCGGTCTTGGGCAGGGCATGGAGGAAGTCGAGGCTGGGCCGGTTTGCCGTGGGGCGAGCGCTCCCGGGTGTCGCCATTTCTTGATCCTCCGTTATCAAATCGGCGTAACTTCCATATAAAAATTATCGATGCGGGCGAAGTGTTTCTCCAGCGGACAAGGGGCGACTCATTCCCTTGAGGCCTTTGAAACGACTTCGATTTCTCCGGCGGTGATTAGCCATATCACCGCGGAAACCCGCATCGAAAAGAGGTGGCGGAACCACCACAGGCGGAAACCGCCTGCCCGTGATTATACGAAAGAGCGACACTGGAATGCAAGCCCCATCTTATTTTTCTGGTCCCGGGCCGGAAGGGGGCCCGGAAGCCTAATCCACGCAGGCAAAGGAGATTGGACAAGCACGGGGCCAAACTGTATATTCTTCGAACCGACCCCATAGCGCCTACGGGAGCCGTTATTCATGAGGAGAGTGCCAATGTCGCAGGTAAACCACCGTGGGTTTGCGCCTGTCGTTTTCCTGACCGCCTTGATCGCCATGCTGGCCGTACCCGCCCTGACCCTGGCCGCCGACCCCTCCGGGGAATGGCTCGGCAAGGCCAAGAACGCCGACGGCGACGAATTCGAGATCACACTCTCCCTCGAAAAAGTCACCGGAGGCTGGGCCGCGACCCTGACCGACGAGACCATCGGCGACGTCGAATTGACCGACATCCTGGTCACGGGCAACTCCATCAGCTTCCGTTACCAGCCCCAGGGCGTCCCCTTCCCGGCCCACTTCCTCGGCACCTACGACCCCGAAGAGGACCAGCTCGCCGGGACCTTCGCCATCCGGGGCTCCAGCCGTTTCGTGAAGTTCAAGCGCATCAGCGGCGGCGACATGCCGGTGGCCGCCCAGACCGAACCCAAGGAGCCGGTCCGCATCCGCCACGACTACCGCCTGGGGCTGAACGGCCGCCTCTCCTACTGGGGCGCCCCTCACACGGTGAAGGACGAGACCTACAACCTCAACGACGTCACCAGCGGCGCCGGCGGCAACCTCGACGGAGCCGTCTACCTGTACATCCAGGACGGTTTCTGCCTGTACGGCCGCGTCTACCGCGGCGGGCTCAACTTCACCGACGACCCGGACAAGCTGGGCCAGTGGGACGAGATGGGGATCTCCAGCGAAAGCTACCTGACCCTGGACGGCTGGGACCTCGGCATCCGCGGCTTCCTGGGCAACAAGGTCTTCCCCAAGAGCAACTTCAATCCCTACCTGATCGGCGGCATGGGCAAGGTCAACTGGGAACTGAACGCCACGGGCCGCGGCAGCGAGGTCCTCTCCATCGAGCGGACTCCCCTGGAGGGCTCGGACTGGGTCTTCAACGCGGGCATCGGCTGCGAGTACGAACTCTCCCAGAAGCTGCAGCTGGAGTTCGAATGGCTGTGGCGCTACTTCCGGACCGAGGACGACGTCCTGTGGGCCGACGTGGACCGGAACTGGTCCCACACCCACGCCTGGGTCTTCAGCTTCGGCGCGAGCTACGGCCTCTTCTAGTCCGGACCCGGACGATCATACCGGCAAAAAGGCCGGTTCCCGCGGGAACCGGCCTTTTCTTGCGCCCTTTGCCGGGGGATCAGGTCCCGGCGGCGTAGTCGTTCAGGTAGGCGACCTGCTCGGCGGTCAGGACGTCGAGGCCGCAACCCATCGTCTCCAGCTTGATGCCGGCGATCAGCTGGTCCTGCTCCTCGGGGATGTCGTGGACCGTCGTCTCCAGGCCCTGACCCTCCCTGGCCAGGCGCACCATGGACAGGAACTGGTTGGCGAAGCTCATGTCCATGACCTCGCTGGGATGGCCCTCGGCCGCCGCCAGGTTCACCAGCCGGCCCTGCGCCAGCACGTAGATCCGGCGCCCGTCCTTCAGGGTGTACTCCTCGCAGTTGGTCCGGACGGTCCGCTTGCTTGCGGCCATCTTTTCCAGGTCGACCAGGTTGATCTCGCAGTCGTAGTGCCCGGTGTTGCAGACGATCGCCCCGTCGCGCATGACCTCGAAGTGGCGGCCGGTGATGACGTCCTTCATGCCGGTGGCGGTGATGAACACGTCGCCCACCCTGGCGGCCTCGTCCATGGTCATGACCCGGTGGCCGTTCAGGATGGCCTTGAGGGCGGCGGTGGCCTTCACCTCGGTGGCGATGACGCTGGCGCCCAGGCCCGCGGCCCGCATGGCGCAGCCCGAGCCGCAGTGGCCGTAGCCGACGACCACGAAGTTCTTGCCCGCCAGCAGCACGGAGGTCGCCCGCAGGATGCCGTCGATGCTGGACTGGCCGGTGCCGTAGACGTTGTCGAAGTCCCACTTGGTCTCGGCGTCGTTGACGGCGATCACGGGATACTTCAGGGCCTTGTCCGCGGCCATGGCCCGCAGGCGGTGCACCCCGGTGGTGGTCTCCTCGGTGCCGCCGATGATGGTGGCGGCCAGCTCGGGGTGGCGGTTGTGGACCGAGAAGATCAGGTCGGCGCCGTCATCGAGGGTCAACGTGGGCTTGAACTCGAGGGTCTTGTCGATGCACCAGTAGAATTCCTCGGTGTTCATGCCGTGCCAGGCGTAGATGCTGATGCCGGCCTTGGCCAGGGCGGCGGCCACCTCGTCCTGGGTGGACAGGGGGTTGCAGCCCGACCAGCTGATCTCGGCCCCGGCCGCGGCCAGGGTCTCGACCAGCACCGCGGTCTCCTTCGTCACGTGCAGGCAACCGGCGATCCGCATGCCCTTGAGGCTCTGCAGCGCGGCGTGCTCCTCGCGCAGGGCCATCATCACCGGCATGCGGCTCTCGGCCCAGTCGATCTTCATCCGCCCCTTCTCGGCCAGGTCCAGGTCACGGACCTTGAACCGGGGACCCTCGCTGTACTTTCCGCTCATCGATTCGCTCCTTGGTTGGGTCTTTTATGAATCCACTCGATCGTATCCTCAGCCTCGAACGAGGGTCTGGCTCCGGTCACCAGCTGCACCTCCGGCCAGTCGACCTTGCCCCCGCCCGGCAATCCGTTCTCCCCGGTGGTCACCGGTCCGCGCCGCACGTGGTTGACGACCTCCAGGCCCGCGGCGGTCAGGAAGCCTTCGATCTCCTCGCGCTCGAACCCCAGCCACTGGTGGGCCAGCTCCCGGCGCATCCATTCCTGGTCGTGCCTGCAGAAGGTGGTCACGGTCAACCGCCCTCCCGGCCTGATCACCCGGGCCATCTCCAGCACCGCCTGCGCAGGACGGGCGACATGGTGCAGGACCATGGCGCAGTTGCAGGCGTCGAAGCAGGCGTCGCGGAACGGCAGGCCCACCGAGTCGGCGTTGCACAGGCGCACCCGTTCCAGTCCCTGCCGGCGGCAGAGGGCGGTCGCGCGGGCCAGCATGACGGCCGAGTTGTCGATGGCCACCACCGTCCCCCCCGCGGCCGCCAGGACGGGCAGCAACGCGCCGGTGCCGGTGCCGATGTCGAGCACCCGGATGCCCGGGGCCGCCAGGGCGGCGACCATCCCGACCCGCAGGTCGGGATGCTCGAACTGGGAGCGGAAGTCGTCCCACCGGTCGGCGATCGCGGCGAAGAAGTCCCGCGATCCGGCATTCCGCTCGGCCAGGACCGCGGCCACGCGCGCGTCGTCATCGGCGCCGGAGGCCAGGCCCCCGGCGGCGGCCAGCACCGTCCGGAAGAGATCCTCTCCTCCGGGAAAGGCGGTCGGATCGACCGTCCTCTGCCAGCTGCGGGTCCCTTCCTTCCGCTGGACGAGCCACCCGTGGTCGCGCAGGACCCCCAGGTGCTTGGACACCCTGGGCTGGCTCAGTCCGGTGGCTGCGACCAGTTCCTGGACGTTCAGCTCCTCCCGGGCCAACAGACGCAGCAGGCGCAGGCGGCATTCGTCGCTCACCGAATGGAACAACGCGGCCGGATCAGGCTGAGCGTGCACGGACGACCTCCAGGGTTTCGACTGCCGGAAGGCCCATGATAAGACCCGGGATTGGGGTCCCGCAAGCACAATATTCCAATATTGTTATTAAATGATATTAGCCTTTGCGGGCCGCGAACCACAGCAAATCGGTCAAAGGGAGGACCGGGAGGCCCGGCGCGACGTCCGCGAGCGCACCGGCGATCTGCCCCAGGCAGCCCGGATTGGTGGTGACCACCAGATCGGCCCCGGTGGCGGCCAGATTCTCCGCCTTGCGGCGGGCCAGGATCCCGGACAGGTCCGGATACCGCAATCCCCAGGCGCCCCCGCTGCCGCAGCAGACCTCCGGTTCGGCCGGTTCCACCAGCTCCAGGCCGGGGATGCCCCTCAGCAGCCGGCGGGGTTCGGCGACGATCCCCTGCCCGTGACGCAGGTGGCAGGGATCGTGGAACGCCACCTTCAAGGGGACCGGGCGCAAGGGCGGCAGGGAAAGGCGCGTCAGGATCTCGGTGGCGTCGAGGACCTCCCCCGCGAGTTCCCCCGGGACGCTTTTCAGTTCGTGCCCGCAGCCGGAGGCCTCGACCAGGATCCAGGGGCCCCCGTCCGCCGGGGCGGGGCCGGGGCCGAACGCCTCCCGGTTGCGGCGGTGGCGATCCTCGCGCCCGCGGCCGTCCCCGGTGTGGGCGGCGAGCGCCCCGCAGCAGGCCTGGCCCTGGGGAACGTCCACCCGGCAGCCGCACCGGCGCAGGAGGTCCAGCAGGCGCCGCGAGGTTCCGGGCATGAGGCCCTCGTTGGCGCACCCCCGGAAGAAGAGAATGTCCGGGCTTGCGACCCGAGATTCGGGGCCAACCGTCGCGGACGGGGACGGATCCTCGACGCGGCCTGCGGCGGCGCCTGCAGCGGCGGCGATCAGGCCGTTCAGCAGGCGGACGACCCCCTCATCCGCGGAGGGCGACCGGGGCAGCGAACCCAGCAGCCGGGGCAACCGCCCCAACCCGCCCGGGGCGCGGGCGAGCCGCGTCCGCCAGCCTGGTCCGAGCAGCCCTCGCAAGAGGCCGCTCGCCAGGGTGGCGGCGGCCGCCGCCGTCCGCAGGAAACGGACCGAGGACAGCCGGCGGATCAGGGGCGCCGGCAGGGCGGGTCCGCTCGACCAGCCCGCGGGCGATCCCGCCGCGGCGAAGGCCAGGTCCTGCCCGTACTCCAGCAGGGAGTACGGCACTCCGCTGGGACAGGCCGACTCGCAGGCGCGGCAACCGATGCACTGGTCGAAGGCCGCGAGGAACGAGGGTTCGGCCGCGTCGGCCCGGCCCCCGAGGATCTCGTCGAGCAGGATCAGGCGTCCGCGCGGGGACTGCACGTCGTCCCCGGTGGCCAGCCAGGTCGCGCAGTGGGGCAGGCACAGCCCGCACTGCACGCAGGAGCGCAGAAGGGTCCTCAGTTCCGTCTGCATCCCGTCGGTCATCGCAGGCGCCATTATCCTTCCTCGAGCCATGCCGGGGTTTCCAGGCGGCCATCCGGATCGAAGATGCGCTTGAGCCCGCGCAGGTACGCCGCCGGCACGTCCTCGGCCGGCCGCGGCAGGGGCGCGGCGCGGCCGCCGCGGCACACCGCGTCGGCGAACCAGGGCGCCGGGTCGGTGACGGACTCCGGCGTCCAGACCAGCCAGGGGTCGGCCTGCAGGACGGCGCGCCGCAGACGCACCGGCAGGACGTTCTGCCCGGGATCGGCCGCACCCGCCGGCAGGCCCAGGAGGTCCCAGTCGCTCCCGGCCGCCGCCCACCCCGGCAGCAGGCCCCGGGCGGCCAGTTCGGTCGGACCGTCGCGGAACGGGACCACCGCCTGCGCGGTGCACTCCAGACCGGCCTGGCGGGCGCATTCCCCGACGAGGCGGCCCAGGGCCCCCAGGTCCCAATCCGTGTCCCGTCCCGGGGCCGTCACGATCAGCGTCCCGCCTCCTGGGGCCTCCAGATCGACCAGGCAGACCGGACCCGGCTGGTTCGGCCGCTCCCGCAATCGCCGCAGCAGGGGTTCGAGCGCGGGCCAGTCGAGGGGGACGCCCCCTGCGGTCTTCAGGCCCCAGATCCCCAGATGGGCGGGGCAGGGCCGCAGCTGGAAGGTGGCCGCCTGCATCTCGACGAAGACGCGGCCCGACCCGCAGAGGGCGTGGGTGAAATCGTAGCCCGCGACGTTCTTGAACACCGGGGCGCCGGTGTGGAAACGGCGGCCGTCCCCCGTGACGGCCCACAGTTCGAGCAGGCAGTCGCGGACGGATCCGGACCCGCCCAGGACCGGCCCGGTGACCAGGTCGGCGACCGCCTCGCCCACCGTCCCGGCGGTCGCCAGGCCCCAGCTGCCGGCCGGCCTCGGCAACCACGCCCCCAGAGGCACCCAGAGCCCCCGGTCCATGGCCGCGGACTGGAGGTCGGCCAGGCAGGCGGATGCGGGCGCGCGGGCGGTCAGGCTCTCCCACTGGAAATCCACCGACTCGGGCGGCTCGGGACAGGGCGCGAACGACGCGCCGGGCGCGGGCAACAGCTTGCCGGGATTCAGCAGGCCCTGCGGATCGAACAGCGTCTTGACCTCGTGGTGCAGGCGTGCCGACTCGGCGTCCAGCATCCAGGGCAGGACGTGGAGCTTCTCGATGCCGATCCCGTGCTCGCCCGAGACGCTGCCCCCCAGTTCGAGAGCCCGGGCGATGATGGCGTCGGCCGCGGCGTGGGCGGCGCGGGCCTGCTCGGGATCGGTGTCGTCGTAGTGGACGCCCGGGTGCAGGTTGCCGTCCCCCGCGTGGAAGGCGGTGGCGATCTCCACGCCCCAGCGGGCCTTGATGTCCTGGATGTCGCGCACCAGGAGCGGCAGCCGGCCCAGGGGCACGACCACGTCCATGGTGACGTAGCTGGGCGCCAGGCGGCCGACGGCCCCGAAGGCCTTCTTGCGGCACCGCCACAGGGCCAGGCGCTCGGCCTCGTCGGCGGCCGTCTGGACGTCCCGCGCGCCCCCGCGGCGCAGCAGATCCGCCGCCCGCGCGGCGTCCCCGGCGGTCTCCTCGGCCGCGCCGGAGAACTCGAGGATCATGGCGGCCTCGACGTCGGTGGGGAAGCCGAAGGCGAAGGCCTTCTCCACCGCCTCGAGCATGGCCTGGTCCACGATCTCCACCGCCACCGGCAGCAGCCCGGAGCCCAGGAGGTTCACCACCGCGGACACGGCGTCGTCCAGGCGGGGGAAGACCGCCAGCAGGGTGGCGACGCTCCGGCCGTCGGGCGTGAGCTTCAGATCGGCGGAGGTGACGATCCCGAGGGTCCCCTCGCTCCCGCAGAGCAGGGACACCAGGTCGAAGCCGCGCTCGAGGGGCAGTCCGCGGCCGGTGCCGGCCGGCTCGCCGCGGGCATCGCACCAGCGCAGGCGTCGCAGATGCTGCAGGGTGACGCCGTGGCGCAGGCAGTGGGGTCCGCCGGCGTTCTCGCCGATGTTGCCGCCGATGGTGGCGGCGCTCTGGCTGGAGGGGTCGGGAGCGAAGTGCAGGCCCGAGGGCCGGGCCAGGGCGCTGATGCGCTCGTTCAGCAGGCCGGGTTCGACGGTGACCGTCCGTCCCAGGGGATCGACCGGGCCGCAGCCGAGCAGGCGGGAGGTGCCCAGGACCACCCATCCGTCCCCGGGCAGGGCACCGCCGCTGAGGCCGGTCCCCGCGCCGCGGCACACCAGCGGCCTCCGCTCACGGGCGGCCTGCCGCACGATGGCGCGCAATTCCGGCTCGCCCGCGGGCAGGTAGACCGCCGCAGGCCGGCCCAGGGCCAGGTGCGAGGCGTCCCGCGCGTACACCGACAGCGACGCCGCATCGGTCAGCGGACCGGAGCCGCCGCTTGCGCCGGGGCGGCTCGCACGGGACTGACCGGGCATGCTCACGGGCTACCTCCAGGGTGGCGTTCAACCCATCCGGTCGGCCTGGGCTTCGACCCTGCGCCCCCGAGCGCGGCGCGGCAGACGTCCCAGCCCGCCGAGAACGTCCTCGACCATGGTGGCCATGGTCGGCAGCAGCACCGAGGTCAGGAAGGTGCTGA
>JAHJTW010000281.1 GCA_018829565.1 bacterium
CGAAGTCGCCGCCGTCGCCGACCATGTGGATGGGCACCTCCACCTCGATGACCTCGCCGGAGCCGGCCTGCCCGAGGAATCGCCGCTGGTAGAGGCGGATCTCGTCCTCGGCCACCGCGGTCGCGGGCAGGAACCCCCGGTCCCGCAGCTGGGCGGCGGTCACGCGCTTCAGCCCGGTGCGGCTCACCGGCAGGCGCACCTCGTCGGCCAGCAGGGCCGCCTTCCTGCCGCCGGCGGAGAACCCGGACTTCCGGCCCGCCAGCCCGTGGTGGGTGGCCTCGGTCACGCCCGCGGCCAGCAGCCCGGGGTTGAGGAAGGCCCCGCCGAAGCGGTCGTCGCCGCGGACGGTGGTCTTGGCGGCGCGGGGATCGTCCTGGGCAGGAGCGGCCTTGTCGGGCACGAAGGCGACCCGCCACGACCCGCGGGCCAGCACCTGCGTGGCCCGGCCCTCGGCGTCATGGAGCACGGGCACGAGCTGCACCGACACGACGCGTCGGCCCCGCCACCAGGCCACCTCGCCCAGGCTCAGCGCCTGGCCGCGGGCCTTGCCCCGGGCGGTCGCGAAGGCCTCGCGCGCATCGGCGGGAACGTCCACCCCTGCGGGCAGGGCCTGCCCCGGGGCCACCAGGATCTCCGAGACGAAGCGGCCCTGCGGATCGGACCCGGGCAGGATGATCGGCACGGGCTCGACCATGAGGCTCCGGCCTTCCCCGCTCTCCCACCGCTCGGACACGACCTCGATGACCGGCCGCGTGCCCGGCGGCACGACCAGCCAGGCCCCCGTCCGCGGCGTCCGCGGCCCGCCGGGTTCGCCGAGGATGGAGAACCCCGGAACCACGTAGTCGAAGAAGGCCGCCGCCACGCCGGGGAAGTCCCGCGCGACCCACCGGCCCTGCAGGTCCCCCGTCTCGATGGTCACCCCGTCGGGGCCGTCGGCGGTGACCGCCAGGGGACCGGAGGCGGCCTGCGCCCCCCCGGTCCCGGCGAAAAGCGCCGCGAGCAGCAGCAGGACGGAAGCGGTTGAGCGGGGCGACCACAAGCGGCTCGATACCATGCCGGACTCCTGGAGATGAAGAAGAGAACATCGGTCACGCGGCGGGAACCCCATCCCCGGGGCACCCG
The DNA here is from genome assembly GCA_018829565.1 of bacterium. GTDB lineage: Bacteria > Krumholzibacteriota > Krumholzibacteriia > LZORAL124-64-63 > LZORAL124-64-63 > JAHJTW01. The sequence goes on from JAHJTW010000281.1 coordinate 1,123, forward strand.
GCCGGCAGCCGTCGATTTTCTTTCAGGGGTGGGTGGAGCCGGTGTCCTGCTCCTGTATCCATGATACGCCCGAACCCCGGCAGGGTCAACACTACCGGGACGGTGGGCCGCGGACAAGCAAAAGCCCGGATGGATCCTGCATCCATCCGGGCTCGAAGTTGCCGCAACCATCCGCTGCGAAGCTGGCTTCCTCTAGCGGAACAGGCTCTTCACCGAACCGAAGCTCATGTCCTCGTCCGGGAGGACGACGTCGCAACCGCCGCCGGTGCCGGTGGGCTTGAGGACCAGGCTGGGCGAACCCTCCGCGTGGTGCATGCCGATGACTTTCTCGGTGAAGTCCGGACGCAGGACCACCGGGTTTTCACCCAGGGGATCGGACGAGGGAATGCAAGCCCGCAGGTTGAATTCCAGGGTGGTGGCCATGTCCAGGTAGAAGATGTCCAGCGTGGCCAGGGTGATGGCGGGGCCGGAGATCACGATGGGGGAGCCGTACCCGGTGATGTAGTTGTACGTTCCCTCAGCGGCGGAGCTGACGCCGACGTCGGTGGCCGGCGTGGGATAGGTCACCGAAACGTTGGTGTTGAAGACCTGGACGTCCTTGGCCGGAGTGGTGATGTCGAAGCCGCACTCGAACCCGCGCGTCTCGCTGATCGTGGGATTGAGGTAGACGATGTAAGCCGGCACGTGAGCAAGGAAGTCGGCCTCGGTGCAGGATTCCCCTCCACTGAAGTACAGGCCGATGCATTCCAGGTCAGGCTGGGCGAAGCTCGAAGTCGGGGCCAGCAGGGTCAATGCGGCCAGGGCGGAAACGGTCAGCAGCAACTTCTTCATGTCTGGTTTCCCCTTTCTCGGAAAATCCAATTTCACAGCTCAGGGGTCCTGAGTGTACCCGGTCAGGCCTGAATCCGCCATGGCGTTTGCTCCGTCACATGCCGGATCCAGACGGGCCCCAGGCAAGGCTAATCCCAATTACCACGCGGGAAAGATACCCCGCCGGTCAACTCCGGACAAGCCCTTTGTTCGGCAAGATCCGAAAATTCTTGACCTGGGAAAGTGCCGCCAAGCCGCGACCTGGGCGAACCTCATGAATAATAGGGTCGGGGGAAAACGTGTCAAGACCACAAAAAAATCCCGGGCGGGAAAACCCGCCCGGGACTTCGCAGAAGACTGCCTGAACAGCCGAGTTTACCGGAACAGAGCCTTGACGGCGCCGAAGCTGGCATCCTCGTTGTCCACCACGATGCACGGGGCAGCGTTGATCTGGGCGGAAGGGCCACCAGGAAGAACGCTGGTGCCGACGTTCATCTCGCTGAAGTCGTCACGCAGGATCATGGGCAGGCCGATGTCGCTCGACGAAGGAACGGCAGCACCCAGGAACAGATCCATGGACGGGCTGGCGAAGTTCAGGTAGAAGATGTCC
>JAHJTW010000282.1 GCA_018829565.1 bacterium
AGGCCGACCTGGCCCGCGAGACCTGCGCCGGTCTGCCGGTCGAGATCCGCCAGCAGGATTATCGCGAAGTGACCGGCAACTACGACCGCATCTTCTCCCTCGGCATGTTCGAACACGTCGGACCGCGCAATCACCAAACCTTCATGGGCGTGGTCCGCCGCTGCCTCGCTCCCGACGGCCTGTTCCTCCTGCACACCATCGGGGGCAACCGCTCGGTGCGGCAGACCGAGGCCTTCATGGACCGCTACATCTTCCCGGGGTCCGTCCTGCCCTCGGCCCGGGACATCGCCGGCGCCGGAGAAGGTCTCTTCGTCCTCGAGGACTGGCACAACTTCGGCACCCACTACGATCCGACCCTGATGCAGTGGTACCGCAACTTCGCGAACGCCTGGAACGAATTGAAGGACCGCTACGACGAGCGGTTCAGACGCATGTGGACCTATTACCTGCTTTCGTGCGCCGGGTCCTTCCGCGCGCGCAAGAACCAGGTCTGGCAGCTGGTCCTGTCACCCGCCGGGGTGATGGGCGGTTATCGGGCGCCGCGGGTCGTGTCCGAGCGGTCACTGGCCGGCGGAGCGTGAGCAAGGGCGCCGTGTCCCCGACCATGCTGATGGAAGAATGTCAGGACCCGCCGCACTGGTATGGGGATGACCACCTAGATCATGGTTACCCTTGACCTGCCCGGTCCTTGTGAACCGTTCCCGAGGACTGGCTGCCACCTCGAACATCGCAACAACTCTGGTCACACCCGCCGCCCCTGCTCCGTAAATCCTCCGGGCAGGGACTGACCTCCCTTCGCCTCTTGCTATGATAATACCGTTCATTTCCAACGAGGGAGTTTGACATGAAGAGGACCCTCCTGTTTCTGACCTTGACCGCGGCCCTGGCCATATCCCTGGCCGGTTGCTCCGGAGATCCCCTCTCCCCGGACACCACCACGCCGGCCATTGGTGCCGTAACGCAAACCGAAAAGGCCTCCTCCCGAAGCAAGATCGTTGTCGCAAATAGGGGATCGGGTACGATCTCGGTTCTCGACGCCCACTCCGGCGCCATCCTGGGCACATACGACCTTCCCCAGGCCGAGGGTGATCTCCAGCCCGAACCCATGTACGTCAACGAAGTTCGGGGCCACCGGAGGGTGTTCGTGGGGGATCGGGCCAACGACCGCGTCGCGGTCTTCGACTCGCGCACTTTCGAGGTGATCGGCACAGTGCCCGCCGGGCGAGGGGTGTTCCACCAGTGGGTGAACCGGACCGGAGACCAGCTCTGGGTCAACAACGACATCGACAACACGATCACGGTGATCGATCCGGCATCCCTGACGGTCCTGGCCACGGTCGCCTTGCCCGCTGACCTGGTCGCCATGGGCGGGAAGCCCCACGACGTGATCCTGGGTCCGCACGGCCGCCACGCCTTCGTGACCATGGTGGGCTTCATGGGCGAGAATGACTATCTGGTCCGCTACGACACCTCGGGGTTCGCCGAGTCAGGGCGCCTGGCCGTGGGCAAGGACCCCCACGTATCCATCGGCCCCGGCACCATGCTCTACGTCCCCTGCCAGAACACCGACCAGGTTCTGGTGGTCGACCACCGGAGTCTCGAGATCATGGATGAGCTCATGATCCCCGGGGCTCACGGCGCAACCATGTCCCGCAACGGCAAGCGGTTCTACACGACGAATCTGCCGGGGAGCGGTATCGGCGCCTTGTACACCGTGGACACCAGGGGGAACGAGATCCTCGGCGACCCCGTGGACACGCCTTACCCGGTACCCCACAACCTGGCGGTGACCCCCGACGGCCGACGGCTGTTCGTGACCCACTCCGGCGGGGACTCGGACAAGGTCACTTTCTATCGGCTCGCGGGCTCGGATCGCCTGCCGGTTTACCTGGGCGAAACCACCGTCGGGCTGAATCCTTTCGGGATCGGCCTGGTCAACTAGCTGAATCCATGGCGGAGGCGGCCGCCGGACGTGTTTCGCGTCCGGAGGGCCGCCTCCGGATCCGGCCCGCTGAGCAGCACGTCGAGGTACGACAAATCCAGCGCCCTCGGTTTTGAAGAGATTATTCCACAGGCTCGTGGCCGGATCCGCGGTACGGTGTTATTAAACCAGGATCTTATTCACCTTTTTTGAGATTCAAAGCTCCCCGAAAGGAAGCTGGACCATGCTGAAGACAACCCTGACGGCCCTGTTGATCCTCGTGGCCCTGGCCGGGTTCGCCCAGGCCGGTCCCCAGACCGATGAAGAGGGCATCAAGCAAGCCGTTCTCGACTACGTGAGTTCCGTCTACGACATGAAGCCCGAACTGCTGGACGGAAGCGTCAGCCCCAAGCTGCAGAAGCTGGGTTACATGCCGGCCCAGGACGGTTCCGGGCTGGAAGAGAGCTGGATGACCCTGCAGGATCTCAAGGAAATCGCGGCCACCCTGAACAAGGACGGCATGTTCGACCCCAAGACCTCCCCACGCAACGTGACGATCCTGGACCACACCGCCATGATCGCCAACGTCAAGCTGGAGGCCGGCTGGGGCATCGACTACATCCACCTGACCAAGGCCAGCGGCAAGTGGATGATCATCAACGTCATCTGGGAAATGGGCTCGCACTGACGGCCGACCGGCTCTGTCGGTACAGCAGGCCGCGCCTGGATATTCGAAAACCCGGAGGCTCTCGCCTCCGGGCCGAGTCGTGAAGCGACATGCCTCTGGAATTCCGCGGAAAATGGATTTGGCTCCCCAGGTAGGACGGGAGTGGCGAATGGCCTCTCAGATTCTCCTACAAGCACCGCACCGGTATTCCCACCACCTCCTCGGTAATCATCCGGGGCCTTTCTTCGTTGCTCAACACGATGCCGAAACGACAACCATGGGTCTGGACGAAATCCCTCAGTCCGCGCAGGGACTGGAGTCGTATGCGCTGCCCCAGCTTGATCTCCACGGCGATCAAACCGAAAGTCCCCTCCAGGACAAGGTCAACCTCTGCGCCACCACCGACCCGGTAGTGGAAAACATCGAACTGAATGCCTCGCTGTTCGAGCTGGCGGCAGATTTCCTCGACGACCATCCCCTCCCATGATCCGCCCGCCTGGGGATGGGCCAGCAGGGCGGTGACATCGGGAATCCTCAGAGCATGGTGACCGAGGCCGCTGTCCCGCAGGTAACCCTTGGGGTGCTTGACCACTCTCTTCGTCACGTTGCGCACAAATGAAGGGAGCGACCGCCAGAGAAAGGTCCCCTCGGCAATCTCGAAGTAATCCCTCACGGTCGGCGGGGTGACACCGAGGGCCCGGGCCACTTCCGCCTGATTCACGGTCTGGCCCGACAACCCGCCCAGCATCCGGGCGAAGACCCGGAATTTCTCCTGGTTCAAACCGGGGAAGAGGCGCGCGACATCGCGCATGACATAGGTCTTGATGTACTGGTCGTGCCAGAGGTCGCGGAAACGGGGATCGCCTTTGATCCACTGTTCCGGATACCCACCCTTGTACCAGAAATCGAACAATTCCTGCAGGGTGCCGCGGGGCCTGATCTGTTTCACCAGATCTTCCGTGCTGGTTTCTCGGTCCAGGAGGAGATCGACAAGACCTGGCCGATCAGAGGGGATCACCTCGGACCAGCTCAGGGGCGACATCTCGATGATACCTACCCGGCCGGCTAGGGATTCTGAAATGGAACGGGACAGCTGTGGAGAACTGGAACCCGTGATGATGAACCGTCCCACCTTCTCCCGGTCCCTATCGACGGCCACCCGCAAGGCGGGGAAAAGGGCCGGATGAATCTGGGCTTCATCGATGGCGACCTTATCCGGGTGAAGGCTCAGAAACAGGTCAGGATCATCTCCCACGGCCTGGAAATCCGCTCCCCGTTCCAGGTCGAAAAGCTGCCAGGAATCGTCCAACGAGTGCAAAAGAGTGGTTTTTCCACACTGGCGCGCCCCGATGACCGCAACGCAGGGAAACCGGGTCAGATATTCCTGCAAGAGAGTTTCATACGCTCGCCTCATGCTTGTATTATTAAAGACGCTGTTTAATTTTGCAAGGTTTTTGTGGGAATGATGGAGATAATTTGGCGACAGATTGGGAATTCGGGGCGTTGTTCGATATGAATGCCGGATTCCAGCTCATTCCTGGAGGGATTAACCGATAACATTTCAATGCTTTACATCATCATCAACCTCCTGCGCGATCTCTTGCGCCCCCGCTGCGAGACCTGCTCCTGGAGAACCTGGCGCTTCGCCGGCAGATCAACGTCCTGCGGCACGGCAACCCCAAGCCCGAGTTCCAGTTGCGGGATCGCCTGTTCTGGATCGTCCTGATGCGGGCCTGGGCGGGATGGCGCCGGCCGCTGGCCCTGGTGCAGCCCGAAACGGTCATCGCCTGGCACTGCTGCGGTGGTGGCGGTGCCCAGAAAGCAGGAGCGGTCTACCCTGAAACTCTTAAACTGCACTGAAAACCAGGATTGAAGGCTGTTTTCGGGGATGTAGGTCCCCCAGGGGGCAATTTTGAATACCATTATCAAAAAACATGAAGGCGATCGAGCCAAGATAAGGCCCTTTTCGGCGTGGATGGGGTTTTGACTAGGGATAATACCTACAGATGAAAACTGGCTCCAAGTGGAACCGGAAAAGGCAACTCCCAATTGAGAGAGTTTTTCAATTCCCTGAGGGATCCATCGCCGGGGCGGGAGGGCCGGAGACGCGTGAGGCGCACCCCAGGCCTTGGCCACAACTCGTCTCTGGCCTCACTTGACCAGCGTCATCCGGACCGTCGCGCGGTAGTCGCCCGCCTCCAGCCGGCAGAAATAGACGCCCGAAGCCACCGCGCGGCCGGTCCCGTCGCGCCCGTCCCAAACCGCCTGCCGCCGGCCTGCGGCGATCTGCTGCCCCGTCACGAGCATCCGCACCAGCCGCCCGGCGATATCGTACACGCCCAGGCGGACCCTGGCATCGCGCGGCAGGTCGTAGCTGATTGTCGTCCGCGGGTTGAAGGGATTCGGCGCATTGGAATGGATCGCGAAAGCGGTGGGAATGGTGTCTTCCTGGCCGGGCACGCCGGCGACCTGGTTAGCGGATATTTTCGATGCGAATGCCGAGCCGACAAACGCTCCATCAACCGCCTGGACGCTCCAGTAGTACGGCGGTGTGAACGGTTGCGGAAGGGTGAGGGGACAGCTGGTATAGTGGTTCGTGTTGCCCATCGCGGGAATCAGTCGGTATCCCGTGGGAGACGCCATGGCGCTGCAAATCTCGTCGCCCCCCGGCGTAGTCCCCACCCGCAAGTTGTAGGTTAGCCCGGCCGACGGGGTCTCGGCGTCGGTGGCCGGATCCCAACTGAAGGTCGCCGCCGATCCGGAGAGGTGCACGCTCAGGTTCGTCGGGGCGGATGGGGGTGTGTTGGCAGTCGATGTCAAGTTGCGATACACCTTGGAGATAAGACCAAAGCTGGTGTAGCCGGTGAGCAGGATGTCCAGGTCGCCGTCGTTGTCGAAGTCACCCCAGGCAGCCGAACTTCTTTGTGCACACCCCAGCCCGGCGCCGATATCAACGAAGGCCCCTGCATCGTTGCGATACACCTTGGAGATATTGTGATATCCGTGGCGATATTCCTGACCAGTGACCAGGATGTCCAGGTCACCGTCGTTGTCATAATCGCCCCAGGCGACCGAGGAGCTGTAGACCCCCTCCAGTATCGAGCCGGCATCCACAAACGTACCCGCATCGTTCCGGTACACATTAATGAAAGAGGAGGAGTCATCGCGCAGGATGTCCAGGTCTCCGTCGTTATCGTAGTCACCCCAGATGGCTGGGCCACCGGCAACCGCTTCTCGCCCAAGATCCGCTCCTATGTCCGTGAATATCCCTGCATCGTTGCGGTACACCCTGGCGATACTGACACGTGAGTTCCAGCCGGTAAGCAGGATGTCCAGGTCACCGTCGTTGTCATAATCTCCCCAGGCAACTGAGCCATTATCGACACTTTCTAGCCCCGCACCGATGTCAACGAAGGCACCTGCATCGTTGCGGTATACTTTGGCGATATAATCGAAAAAGGGAATAGTGGAAATTTCAATTGCACCCGTGAGCAGGATGTCCAGATCGCCGTCGTTGTCGTAGTCACCCCAGGCGCCCGAGCTGAAATAGGCGGCCTTCAGCCCTGCTCCGATATCCACGAAAGTCCCTCCATCATTGCGGTATACCTTGGTGATTGGGGCACTAACAGTATGGCCTGTGAGAAGGATGTCCAGGTCGCCGTCATTGTCGTAGTCACCCCAAGCAGCCGAGCCGCTTTTGATCCCCGGCAGCCCCGCATGGATGTCTTCGAAGGTCCCAGCATCATTGCGGTATAACTTGGAGATTAGTGCACTATCAGTTTTGCCTGTGAGCAGGATGTCCAGGTCGCCGTCATTGTCGTAGTCGCCCCAGGCGATCGAACTACCGTCAACCCCATCCAAACCAGCACCTATGTCAACAAATGGCCAGGACTTCTCATCCGGGAAGGAACTCCCCTCAAACCCCCCGTCTACAGCCTGGACACTCCAGTAGTATTGGGCTGCGTGAGGTTGAGGGAGGGTTACCGCCCAACTCGTGTTGTGGTTCGTGTTTCCCAGCACAGGGATCCATCGGTATCCGGAAGCATCCGACATGGCGCCGATGATCTCGCTACCTCCCGGCGTAGTCCCCACCCGCAGGTTGTAGGTGAGCCCTGCTGATGGAGTCTCCGCATCGACGGCCTGGTCCCATCTGAAAGTTAGCGTTGAGTCGTCGAGATGCGCACTCAAGTTCGTCGGGGCGACCGGTGGGGTGTTAGCCGTTGGCACTCGGTTCCTGTACACCTTTACGAACGGGCGAGAATTTCTGCAGTAGCCAGTGAGTAGGATGTCCAGGTTACCGTTGTTGTCAAAGTCTCCCCAGGCA
>JAHJTW010000283.1 GCA_018829565.1 bacterium
CCGGTTCTTCGGCAACCTGCTGCGGAACGTCTGGGGCCCGATCGAGGCCGTCACCGACACGCGCGGCTTCGACTTCAGCAAGAACCTCCCCTTCGACGTCACCGCCTCGAGCCTGGATTGGCTCCGGCACAACGGCCACGGTCCCGACCCCTTCTTCCTGTTCGTGCACTACGACGGCCCCCACACCCCGTTCCGGCTGCCCGACGAACACGCCCATCCCTTCGATTCGGTCCCTGCGGACCAGGTGGATTCCGCCGTGGAAGCCCTGCTGTTCCCCCGCGCCGACCGCCTGGACGACGCCCGCAACAAGACCTCCATGTACCGTTTCATGAAGGACGTCAACTGGGGCCGCAGGAAGCTGGATGGCCCCACCCTGCAGTGGATCATCGACAAGTACGACGCCGCCGTCCGCTACAACGATCTGGCCATCGGGGAACTGCTGGAGGGCCTCAGGGAGCAGGGGCTGGCCGACGACACGGTCGTGGCCGTCCTGTCGGACCACGGGGAGGAGTTCCTGGAGCACGGCGGCTTCGCCCACGGCGGCATCCACCTCTACGAGGAGATCATCCGCACCGTGGGCATCATCCACGACCCGTCCCGCCCCGGGACGGGCGCGGCCAACCCCCGCCCCTGCAGCCAGGTGGACATGCTGGGGTCCCTGCTGCACCTGGCGGGCGCCGAGGGTCTGGACCCGGGAATCGACGGCCTGGCCCTGCATGATTCCAGCCGGCCCTCAGGGCCGGTCTTCTGTCACGGCAAGTCCAAGCTGGCGGTCCGGGACGGGGCCCACAAGATGATCGTTCCCCGGCCCAACCCCGCCCTGGACGCGGTCACCCGCCTGAAGATGTGGATCAACATGCTCCGACAGGGGAAGCTGCGACCGGAGATCTTCGACCTGGAGCAAGACCCCGGGGAGACCCGCAACCTCGCCGGGGACCGGGCCCTGCGCAAGCGCATGCAGGACCTGCTGGCCGCACACCTGGCCTCCCGGCCGCAGCAGATCCTGGCCGACACGCGGATCGACGACGCCGAGCGGCGCCGCATCGAGCAGGAGATGAAGGATCTGGGCTACATGTAGATCAAGACTCAGGTTTGCCCTGACCCTTCCGACAATGTTATTATCCCGGTCCGACCCAGACATCCCGGGCAGGGCGGGTCTGCCACCCGGGTTTCTTTTTGCGTTCCAGGGCCGCGAGATCCGTCAGCGATGGATGGGACCGAATGCTCTTCAACTCGCTCATATTCCTGGTGTTCGCGGCCATCTTCTTCGGGATGTGGCCGTTCATCAAGCCCCACCGCCAGGCGCGCTACCTGCTCCTGGTGATCAGCTCGTTCATCTTCTACGGCTGGTGGGACTGGCGCTTCCTGTTCCTGATCATCGCCAGCGGGCTGCTCGACTTCTTCGCCGGCCTCGGCATGTACCGCCGCCCGTCCCTGAGGAAGTTCTATCTCGGGTTGTCGTTGCTGGGCAACGTCGGCTCCCTGATGCTGTTCAAGTACAGCGGGTTCTTCGCGGACAACCTGAGCTGGCTGCTGGGCCAGTTCGGCCTGGACGTCCAGCTGCGGACCGGCCTGCCTGCCTTCGTGCTGATCCTCCCGGTGGGTATCAGCTTCTACACCTTCCAGTCGATGAGCTACACCATAGACATCTACAAGGGCCAGCTGAAACCGACCACCAACATCTTCCATTTCTTCGCCTATCTGTCCATGTTCCCCCAGCTGGTGGCCGGCCCCATCATCCGGGCCGCCGATCTCCTGCCCCAGCTGGAGAAGGAAAACCACACCACCGAGCAGCAGCGGTGGGAAGGCATGCACCTGATCGTCCACGGGTTCGTCAAGAAGGTCTTCATCGCCGACAACCTGGCCTACTTCGTGACCGAGGCCTTCAGCAACCCCGTGCACTCGCCGAACACGCTCTACTGGTGGGTCATCATGACCGCCTTCGCCTTCCAGATCTATTGCGACTTCAGCGGGTACAGCGACATCGCCCGGGGCCTGGCCAAGTGGATGGGCTACGAATTCATGGTCAACTTCAACCATCCGTACGTCGCGACCTCGCTGCGGGAATTCTGGTCCCGCTGGCACATCTCCCTGTCCACCTGGTTCCGCGACTACGTCTACATTCCCCTGGGCGGATCCCGCGGCGGCGAACTCAAGTCGCAGACCAACATGTGGATCACCATGCTGGTGTCGGGGTTCTGGCACGGGGCGGCATGGAACTTCATCATCTGGGGCGGTCTGCACGCCCTCAGCACAACCGTCGAGCGTTTCTCCCGCTGGCCCCAGCGGGTCTGCGCCCTGCCCGGCGGCCGGTTCCTGGCCTCGTTCATCCTGCTGGTCCAGGTTTGGGTGACCTGGGTCTTCTTCCGGGCGGGCACCCTGCACCAGGCCATGGACATCCTGGGCAGCATGTTCAGCTTCCACGGCGGTTTCGAGGGCCTGATGTACGACCTGGGCGGCACCAAGCTGCTGACCCTGGCGGTCATCATCGGCATCGCCGCCCTGCGGGAGTTCTGGTTCTTCATGGGCTGGCATGAGCGCGAGTTCGTGCCCGGCCGCTGGCGGCCCCACGTTCAGGTGACCGTCATGGCCGTGTTGATCGTCGTCTGCGTCTTCTTCCGGGGACCGGGCAGCCAGTTCATCTATTTCCAGTTCTAGGAGTCCTGATGGGCAACGAAAGGATCATCCGCACCTTCATCCTGGCCGTGATCGGCCTGGCGGCTTTCGCCCTCTGGCGGCCCAACTCGCCCGACCCCACCGAGGACGTCCGGTCTCGGGAAACCCGTTTCTTCATCACCAAGGCCCACCAGGACCGGCGCTTCGACGCGGTGATCTACGGCGATTCCCGGGGCCTGCGCGGCCTGTCCCCCGCGGTCATCGGTGATCAGGTCCCCGGCCTGCGCATCTACAACTTCAGCTGGAACGCAGGCGGCATGAACCGCGACATGTACGCCGAGGCCGAGAAGCTCCTGGACCCGGCCTCGCAGTCTCCGGCCCTCATCCTGGTTCCCACCGCCCTGTCGTTCATGTCCTTCAAGCGGTCGAACTCCCAGTTCAACGAGTACCGGCACAAGCCCTGGGACCAGGTCATGCTCTACCGCCACCTGCCCCGCGTGGCGGACTGGTTCCAGCCCGTGTCCCCGTCGGTCTATCCCCGCAAGGTCCTGGATATCAGACCGTACCGTGAACTCGTCCAGGTCTTCCACCCGGACGGCTGGATCGAGACCGATCAGACCCCCCTCGACGACCTGGCCGAAATGACCGTCCACGAGGAGAGGCTCGAGGGCAACAGCGTCGACCCCGAACTCATCCGGGACTTCATGGCCCAGACCGCGGACTGGACGGCCCGGGGGATCCGGGTCTTTGCCTGTTTCCTGCCTGCCCATCCTCCCCGGGTGACCCTGGAGGACAGTATCCTCGGGTTCGACAAGGACGCATTCCGGGCGGATTTCGCCCGCTCCGGCGGGATCTGGCTCGACTTGCCGCAGACCGGATTCGAGTCCTACGACGGCAGCCATCTGACCGCCTCCTCCGCCCGCCGGGTCTCGGCCCTCCTGGGCGAAGCCCTGGCCTCGGAGATGCGCTGACCCACCCCCGGCCACCCCGAGCGCGAAAATGGGAATCCCCCCCGCCCCTCCTGTGTTAACCTGGGATACGGTCATCAACCTCAATCCCGGAATGGAACGATCCATGGTCTCGATCCTCACGCGCCTGATGCCGCCGGTCGCAGCCGCCCTGATCCTGCTGGCGGGCGGGCCCGCTTCCGCCCCTGCCGCCTCGCCGGCCGCCGACAAGCCGGCCGACCCGGGCTTCGTCTACCAGCGCGCCGTGTTCGACTGCACCCCGCGCGCCACCTGGATCCTCGAACCCGGGTTCACCCTGACCTTGGCCGACAGCACCTTCGGGACCGGCGCGGTGGACGGCTACGCCTGCCGCGACTGGTCCGAGACCGGTCCGGAGGCCTTCTACGAACTGGTGGTTCCGGCTGCAGCCGTCGGCGAAGGCTTCCTGGAGGTTTTCGTCGGTCTGCGGGATCTGGACGACCGGGACCTGGACCTCTTCCTGCTGGAAACCTGCGACACCGATTCCTGCCTGGTGGGCGCCAACATCGAGTTCACGACCCTGCTGGGCCCGGGGACCTACACCCTGGTGGTCGACGGCTACCGGAACTCCCCCGAACCGTTCGCCGGGAACTTCACCCTGGTCCTCGAGTCGCGCCTTGCCGGTCTGCCCCCCGAAATCTGCGAGCCCGGCGGAGCCGACGCAGTCTACTGCCAGGTCGAAACGGCGACCTTCGAGGGGGACCTGGCCCAGGAGGACAACCACCTCCAGGACCTCGACTGCAATTCCAGCCTGCAACGGTCCGGCGACCAGTGGTACGCCGTCACCGTCGCCGCCTACCACGAGTTCACCGCCACCCTGACCGCGGTGGGATCCGGCCTGGATCCCAGCCTGTGGCTCCTGGGATCCTGCCATCCCGAGAACGAATGCCTGGCCTTCGTGGACGCCAAGGTCCAGGGCCAGGGGGAGACCCTCAAGTGGTCCAACCCATCCTTCCTGGACACGGTGGTCTACCTGGGCGTGGACGCCTTCCTGCCCCCCGGCGAGGGCGAAGACGAGGGGGTCTTCACCCTGGAGGTCCGCTGCCAGGCCATGGTCCCTGCGGAAAAGACCCCCCTGGGATCGGTGCGGTCCCTGTTCCGCTGATCCCTCGTTTCTGGCCATCCTGCAACCCCGGCGCGGGGTCGGTCGGCCGGATTGCCCGATCGGCCGGGGCAAGTCTTCCTCCGGGAGGAGGCCGTTCCGGCCATCATGGGGAATTCCGGGGAACGCCGCTCCTCCGCAGGCAACCGCAGGACCCGGCCGGGACTTCTGGCACCCGGTGTGCTGCAAGAAGTTGCATCGCGTCGTCGCCCCCCGGACCATCTCTGCCCGATGGTGCGTGAATCGCCGGCCCCGGTCCTCGGGCCGCTTCCGGGGGGCGACACTCCCCCGCCCGGCCACTGCCGGCTCCGCAAGCCGGGGTTGACCTCCGCCCCCTGCTTTTTTACAGTTCCTGCGCCGCAAGCCTCCGGCGCCTGACGTCGTCCAGGCCCATCGCAGATTCCAGGGAAGAACCACCACCACGGAAGGTGTCGTGAATGGCCGCTCCCCAGCCGCAGCGTAGTCCCAAAGACGCCCAGTCCATGGCCGAGAAGCAGCGTGAGATCTCCATCAGCGAGTTCTTCACCAAGAACCGGCACCTGCTGGGCTTCGACTCGCCCGCCAAGGCCCTGCTGACCACCATCAAGGAAGCCGTGGACAACAGCCTCGACGCCTGCGAGGAGGCCGGCATCGCCCCGCGGCTCCTGGTGGAGATCAGGCCGGACAAGCCCGTGAACCTCGGCCTGGAACTGAGCAGCCAGCAGGACCAGGAATCCGGCGCCAACGGCAACGGCAACGGCAAGGCCGGCCGCAACGACACCGCCGCCCGCGGGGTGAAGAACGAGGAGCGGTACAAGATCATCGTCGAGGACAACGGGCCCGGCATCGTGGCCGCCCAGATCCCCCGGATCTTCGGCAAGCTGCTCTACGGCTCGAAGTTCCACAGCCTGAAGCAGAGCCGCGGCCAGCAGGGCATCGGCATCTCGGCCGCCGGGATGTACGGCCAGCTGACGACCGGCAAGCCCGTGACGGTCTACAGCCGCACCGGGGCGAAGAAGCCCGCTCACCGATTCCAGCTGCTGCTGGACATGAAGAAGAACGAACCGGTGATCCTCAGCGGGGACGAGACCGTCTGGGAGAAGGAGCACGGCACCCGCATCGAGATCGTCCTGACCGGCAGTTACAAGCGGGGCCAGCACTCGGTGGACAACTACCTCGAGCAGACGGCCATCGCCAACCCCCACCTGCACCTGACCTACAAGGATCCCAAGGGCGAGACCATCGTCTATCCCAACGCCACCAGCGACCTGCCCCCCGAGGCCGCCGAGATCAAGCCCCATCCCTACGGCGTGGAGATGGGGATCCTGTCGCGGATGCTGGCCGACACCTCCAGCCGCAACCTCGCCTCCTTCCTCAAGGACGAGTTCTGCAAGGTCGGGCCCAAGACCGCCGAGACCATCCTGGAGACCGCCGGCCTGCCGCCGCGCAAGAATCCGAAGCGGCTCGTGCAGGACGACGTCCAGAAGCTGCTGGACGCCATCGCCGACACGAAGATCGCCGCCCCGCCCACCGACTGTCTTTCCCCGATCGGCGAGGACCTGGTGATGGCCGGTCTGAAGACCGGCGTCGAGGCCGACTTCTACACCTCTGTGACCCGGCCTGCGGCGGTGTACCGCGGCAACCCTTTCCAGATCGAGGTCGGCATCGCCTACGGCGGCAAGCTGCCCGCCGACGACCTGGCCAAGGTGATGCGTTTCGCCAACCGGGTGCCCCTGCTGTACCAGGCCTCGGCCTGCGCCATCCACAAGTCGGTTCTGACGAGCAACTGGCGCAGCTACGGCCTGCAGCAGAGCAAGGGCGCCCTGCCCAGCGGCCCCCTGGTCATCCTCGTGCACATGGCCTCGGTCTGGGTGCCGTTCACGAGCGAGAGCAAGGAGGCGGTCGCCCACTATCCCGAGATCATCAAGGAGATCCGCCTGGCCCTGCAAGAAGCAGGCCGCCAGCTGCAGCGGCACATCCGCCGCCGCGAGCGCGAGAAGGACGCGGCCAAGAAGCAGAGCTACATCCAGAAGTACATCCCCCATATCGGGGACGCCCTGCAGGAGATCCTGGAGATCAGCGACGCCGAGAGGAACGAGGTCATCGAGACCCTGACCGACACCCTCGAGCGCAGCCGGAAACTCTAAACGACCAACG
>JAHJTW010000284.1 GCA_018829565.1 bacterium
CTCCCTCCTGGTGGCGGTGACGGTCACCCCCGCCCTCAGCTCGCTGCTCCTGCGCGGGGTGGACCGCGACTCCGGAAGCCGGGATTCATGGCTGGTCCGGCAGCTGAAGCGGATCTACGAGCCCAGCCTGATCGCCCTCCTGAGGCACCGCGGACTCGTCATGATCGTCGCCTCGGTGATGGTGATCGCCTCGATCGCCACCCTGCCCATGTTCGGCCGGGCCTTCCTCCCCGAGTTCAACGAGGGCACCTTCAACATCTCGCTGGCCACGCTGCCCGGTACGGCCCTGCAGGAATCGGACGAGCTGGGCTCCATGGTGGAGTCGATCCTGCTGGCCAACGACGCCGTGGTCTCGACCGCGCGCCGCACCGGCCGCACCGAGCTGGACGAGCACTCCCTCGGGTCCCACGCCCACGAGCTGGAGGTGCAGCTGGACCTGTCGCGGAAGTCCAAGGCCGAGGTCCTGGCCGAGCTGCGCCGCGACCTGGCGCTCGTGCAGGGCACGAACATCACCATCGGCCAGCCCATCTCCCACCGGATCGACCACATGCTCTCGGGCACCCGGGCCGCCATCGCGGTCAAGCTGTACGGCCCCGACCTCTACGAACTGAGGCGTTTGGCCGAGCGGATCCGGCTGGAGATGGCCGAGGTGGAGGGCCTGGTCGACCTGTTCGTCGACCAGCAGACCGACGTGCCCCAGATCAGGATCCGGGCCGACCGGGAGAAGATGGCCATGTACGGGCTCCGGCCGGCCGACCTGGACGAGCTGATCGACGTCGCCTTCCTGGGCGTGGTCACCTCGCAGGTCTACGAGGGCGAGCACCGGCACGACCTGGTGGTGCGCTTCGCGCCCGAGTACCGGTCCGACCTGGAATCCATCCGCCGCACGCTGATCGACACTCCCGGGGGCGGTCCGATCCCCCTGGAGATGGTCGCGGACATACGCGCCGACCGCGGTCCCAACTACATCAGCCGCGAGAACGTGCAGCGCAAGATCGTCGTCCAGGCCAACGTCGCCGGGGGCGACCTGCGCGGCGCCGTCGAGGAGATCCGCGCCAGGATCAAGGAGAACGTCGAGCTGCCCCGGGGCTACTTCGTGGAGTTCGGCGGCCAGTTCGAGAGCGAGGAGAACGCCACCCGGACGGTGACCCTGCTGAGCATCGTCTCCCTCCTGGCCATCGCCCTCGCGCTCTACCTGGAGTTCCGCAGCTTCAGGCAGACGGCCCTGGTCATGGCCAACCTGCCGCTGGCTCTGATGGGAGGCATCGTGAGCGTGTTCCTGACGGACGGGATCATCTCGATCGCCTCGCTGGTCGGGTTCATCACCCTGTTCGGCATCGCGGTCCGCAACGGCATCCTCATGGTCTCCCACTTCAACCACCTGATCGACGAGGAAGGCCTGCCCGTGGCCCGGGCCGTCGTCCAGGGCTCCCTGGAACGGCTCAACCCGATCCTGATGACGGCCCTGACCACCGGTCTGGCCCTGATCCCCCTGGCCCTGGCCGGGGACAAGCCCGGAAGCGAGCTCGAGTCCCCCATGGCCATCGTGATCCTGGGCGGCCTGGTCACCGCCACGCTCCTGAACCTGGCGGTGGTTCCGGTCCTGTACATAAAATGGGGACGGAAAGGGCAGGTATGACGCATAGCACCCACGACCACGTGTTCGGCCAGGACCAGCCCCGCGCCGGCGAACGCCGGACGGTCATCGTCATCGCCATCACGGCGGTGACGATGGTCGTGGAGATCGCCGCCGGCCTGGCCTTCGGGTCCATGGCCCTCCTGGCGGACGGGCTGCACATGGCCTCCCACACGGCCGCCCTGGGCCTTGCCGCCTTCGCTTACGTCTACGCGCGCAAGCGGGCCCGGGATCCCCGCTTCAGCTTCGGGACCGGCAAGGTCAACGCCCTGTCGGGATTCGCGGGCGCGGTCGTCCTGGCCGGCTTCGCGCTGGTGATGCTGGTCGAAAGCATCGGACGATTCCTGGCCCCGGTTCCCATCGTCTTCGACCAGGCGATCCTCGTGGCCGCAGCCGGGTTCGTGGTGAACGCCGTCTCGATGGTCGTCCTCGGCGGGCATCACCACGACCATGACCACGAGGACCAGTACGACCACGATCACGGCCAGGACCACCACCACGAGGACCACCACCACGAGGACCACAACCTGCGGTCGGCCTACCTCCACGTGCTGGCCGACGCCCTCACCTCCGTGCTGGCGATCTTCGCCCTGCTGGCCGGGAAGTACTTCGGGACCGTCTGGCTGGACCCGGCCATGGGCGTCCTGGGGGCCGGGCTGGTCATCCGCTGGGCATGGGGTCTGTTGCGGCAGAGCGGCAAGGTGCTGCTGGACGGGCAGGCCCCCGCCCCGGTCCTGAAGGCGGTGACCGAGGCCCTGGAGCGGGACGGGACGACCCGCATCCTCGACCTCCACGTCTGGTCGATCGGACCGGGCTACTATGCCGCGGAGGTGGCGCTGGAGACGGCCGACCCCGAGGACCCGGACCACTACCGGAAGCTGCTGCCTCCGGACCTGGGGTTGGTGCACGTGACCGTGGAGGTCAGGGGAAACGGGGTTCTCGCCGACCGCTCAGAGGGCGCCTGACTGCGGACCGTCTCCTCCAGTCAGTCCCCGCCGGAATCCGTCCACCCCTGCTCCCCGTGCGAGTAGTCGCAGAAGGGGGCGTTGGCGGACCGCCCGCACCGGCACAGGGCGAAGCAGGTCTTCGAGGCGTTCGCGCTCCATTGCGGCGGATCGAATTCCACCGGGCCGGTGATCTCGTACGGCCCGTCCTTGACGATCCTGACCCGGACTTCGGTCTCGTCCCGGCGGTGGGTCACGCCATCCAGCGAATAGGTCAGGGCTCCCGAAGGGCACTTCTTCACCGTGGCGATCACTTCGGCGACCGAGGCCTCGGCCGGGCGGATCCAGTCCTTCGCCCCGCTGACGAAGACGGACGGCAGGCCCCGCACGCACTCGCCGGCGCCGCTGCAGATCGACCGGTTGAAGTGGACCGTGATGCCGGGGGCCTCGGCGTCC
>JAHJTW010000285.1 GCA_018829565.1 bacterium
GAAGGCGCGCTGGGCGACCACCAGGTTGGTGAATTCCTTGGCCAGATCGACGTTGCTGGTCTCCAGGGCCCCGGGGACGAGGGTCACGCCGTTGCCCATCCCCGCGAAGGTTTCCAGCGCCTGGCCGGAGTTGCCGCTGAGCTTGTAGGTGTTGTTCGCCGAGCGCGTCAGACCGTCGGGGTTGTTGAATTCCGCGATCCCGATGCGGCCGATGGCCTGCATGGTGTCGTTGGAGAAGATCCCCGTGATGGTCCCGCTCTGGTCGATGGTGAAGTCGACCAGGCTGCCGGTGCCGTAGCCGTCGGCGATGGACTGGAGGTTGCCCGAGCCCTCGAACTGGGTCAGACCCGTCAGGGCGCCGATGTCCCCGTAGTCGATGTTCAGGGTGACGTTGGCGGCGCCTTCCTCCGCGGCGTTCTGGGGCGCGAAGGTGAGGGCGCCGGTGTCATCGTCGTAGGTGAAGTTGCTGATGGAGCCGTTGTCGGCGAACCGGATGCGGCCCGACCCGCCCGACAGGATCTCCTCGTTGCCCTCCATGTTGGCCGTCCAGATCCACTCGTTCTCCCCGGCGATCTTCTCGAAGCTGAAGTTCACCGAATGCTCGCCGCCCAGACTGTCGTAGACCACGGTGGCCATGGAGAAGCTCTTCTTGTCCTCGGCCTGCTGGGTCTGGGTGAAGGAGAAGGCGCTCTCGATGACGGAATTGATCTGGCCCTCCTCGTTCACGGAGATGTCGCCGATCGCCGCTTCGGTCCCCACCTCGCCCCGGACGACGATCTGCCCTTCCTCGTTCACCTCGACCGGATTGGAGTTGATGCCGAGGGCGTACTGGAGCTCGAGGCAGAGTTCGCCCAGGGTGGTGGCCGCCGTGACGTCCATGGAATTGTTCTCCACGGGATCCCCGCCCACCGAACCGCCCAGGTTGAGCGTGCCCGGAGGCGTCGAGAGGTCGATGTCGAGGGGATTGCCGTTCCCATCGTACATCGCCGACAGGACGTCGTCCGCCGAAGCGTAGGCCCTCAGCTCGCTGGAGAGAGCGGAGTCCCCGCTGGCGATGAGGCTGGGGAACGTGAAGTTGTTGTTGAACTGGGTCTTGGCGGTCACCGAGAGGGAGAAGCCTTCCAGGTCGCTGCCGGTGTTGTTGGTCACCTGGAGGGCGCCGCTCCCGGCGGGATCGAGCTGGAAGGTGATGTTCTGGCCGGCCGCGGTCATGGCCCCGTTCAGCCAGTCGACCATGTCCTGGTAGGAAGAGTCCTCGGCGAGGGTGAAGGTGTCGGTCGACACCGCCACTCCGCCGACCCGTCCGTTGATCCTGATCTCATCGCCGGTATTCAGGTTGAGGGTCCCGTCGGTCTGGCCGCTCATGTCGACCAGTACGTCGGCGGCCGTGGCCGCAACCAGGAACGAGGGGCTTTCCATGATCGAGCCCTTGGCGTCGCTGGCGCTGTCGAGGTTGCCCATCAACTGGACGGTGCTCGAGGGCTGCGCGGGGACCACCAGGGTCGGATCGATGAAGATGTCCCCCATGGGACCGGTTCCGATGTTGCCGGTGCTGTCCGCCATCACGCCCTGGACCTTCATGCCTGTGGAGGGGTTGACCAGGTAGTTCTGGCTGTCCAGCCCGAACACGCCCGCCCGGGTGAAGGAGTTGGAGACTCCGTCGCTGAGGATGAAGAACCCCGGACCCTGGATGGCCAGGTCGGTGGTCTTGCCGGTGGTCTCGAAGTTGCCCTGGTTGAAGTTGGTGTCGATGCTGCCCACCTGGGTCCCCAGCCCGACCTGCTGGGGATTGGTGCCGCCGAGGCCTCCAGCCACGGGCCGGCTCGCCGACCTGAGCGTCTGGGTGAGCATCTCGTTGAAGGTCACGCGCCCCGTCTTGAACCCGACGGTGTTGCTGTTGGCGATGTTGTTGCCGATCACGTCCAGCTTCGTCAAGTTGGCCGAAAGGCCGGAGACACCGGAGTACAGGGACTTGAACATAGGATCCTCCCGGATTGTGGAACCCTCACGGGGCTTTGGTTTCAGCTCACCTTGTAGATTTCGGAGACGTAGTACTCGGCCCCGCCGACCACCACCACGCCGATGTTGTTCTCGTAGCGCAGCCCTTCGACCCGGCCCGTCATCAGGGGAGTGAAGGGCAGATCCTCCCCGTTGCTGTTGTTGACCCGGACCTCGAGGGAGTAGTCGCCGTCGGGGGCCACGCTCCCGTTCTCGAGCTTCCCGTCCCAGCTGATGTCCGACATGCCGGGGTTCACCGGAGCCGTGTAGGTGGCGACGACCTGGCCGGCCGAGTTCTTCACCTCGACCGTGGCCGTCCCGACGCCCTCGCAGGTCACGTAGCTCAGGGATGACGCACCCTCCTGCATGGTGACCCCGTCCCCCTGGACGGTGACGTCCTTGCCCACCAGGGCCAGCATTCCGGTGTTGTTGATGGACTGCCCCACCAGGATGCTGTCATCCAGCTTGGCGTTCATCGTCTCCAGTTCGTCCAGCATGGTGAACTGGGTGATCTGCCCGGTGAACTCCGCATTGTCCATGGGACTCATGGGGTCCTGGTTCTTGATCTGGGCCACCAGCAAGGTCATGAAGTCGATCTTGCTGATCTGGGAGTAATCCCGCTCAGGCTGACCGACCACCGTCCCGGTCCCGTCGGTGATTCCCTGGATTGGCATCAGTATTCCTCCCTGAGGGCCTGTTGCCAGCGGGCGCGGGGTTCCTCACCCCGCCGCTGACGGCGCCCCTCCTGGTTTTCCTTGCGCTGGTCCCGGTCCTGGGAGTCCTGGCGCCCCTGGTCCCGGCTCTGTTCGCGCCGGTCCTGATCGCGGTTCTGGTCGGTTGGACGGGGTTCGGTCGATTCCTTGACCTCCACCCGGATGTCCACCGACTGGTAGCGGGCGGCCCGGTCCTTGATGGATTCCGTCAGTTCCCTGAGGTTCTCGCTCAGGGCCTGGGCGGCCGCGGGCGTCGAAGCCTGGATCCTCACTTCGAGACGGTCGTTCTCGCCGCGGAATTCGATTTCCACCTTGCCGAGATTTTCCGGGCGAAGCTCGATGGTCACCTTCTGGGTGTTGAGCGTCGGGTCGGCCTTCTCCAGGACCTGCTGGAGAACGCTGGAGCGCAGCGCTCCCTGCGCGGTGGCGGATTCCCCGACCGGGGTCACCTTGCCTCCTGCAGCGGCGGCAGGGTCGTTTCCGGCTGGCATGGCGGTCTGGGCCGCCTGGATGTGCTCCGAAGGCCGCATCCGATCCGTCGCCGGGGCAGGCGGCTCACCGGCCACTGCTCCCGTATTCGCGGCTTCCGGTTCCACCCGGAGGAGGTCCGCCTCGGCGGTCTTGCCGGCCGTTGGATTCTCCTCTCCTGGGGCAGGAATCGAGGCATCGTCAACCGGTGCGGGTTTCGGGTCAGGCCGGGAGGCCCGGGAACCATCCACCGCGGATTCGGCCGTGGTTTTCACAGCGCCCTGCAGGGCCTCCATCCTGGAGTACGTGTCCGGGCTGCCCGCCTTGACCTGGGCGGCCTCGGGATCGAGGGCCGTTGCGCCTGATCGAGCCACCGGGACTTCGCCTCCGGAGGGGCTCCGCGGAGTTCCCTCGTTGCCGGCTTCCAAACCCACCCGCACGGATGAGGCCGCCGCCTGGGCCCGGGCTGCTTGCTCCTGGACAGGAGCGGAGATCGGACCGGCGGCAGCCGGAGCCTGGCCGACTTGCCCCTTGGGGGCATCCGGGATCTGCACGCCGCCCGCCGGATCCAGGGCGGCTGCGCCAGCGGTCAAGGGGCCTGAGGCCTGGGCAGAAACCTGATCCACCGGGTGACCGGTGATCGTCGGGATTTCGATGTGTCCAGGTCGTCCAGGGACGTACCCGGCAGGGCGCAGATAGGCGCGGACCCCGTCCTGCCCCTCCTGCTGGGCCCTGATCAGCTGCCTGGCGCGGGCGTCGAGCACGTCGAGGACCTGCAGCGGCTTCGCCGTCCGGGCCATGCTGCCGGCCTGATCGGTGGAAGGTGCGGCGGTGGCGACATCGGCGGCCTTGACCGGAGCCCCGCCTTCGTCCCCTTCGGCCACGACTTCGGAGCCCTCCTTGGGGGCGTCCGGCGTCTTTGCTGCCTGATCACCGGCGACCGGAGATCCAGGCTGCTTCGGCATCCGGGAACCGGCCTGGGCCTCCGCCTCCCCCATGGCTGCGGTGCCGACCGCCGCCGGGTCAGGAGTCGTTGCTTCAGGGCCGGCCGCGGATTCGGCCCCGCCATCGGGGTTCGATGAGGTGGCAGGCGCCAGGGCGCTGCCGATGGCGGCAGGGACGGGGAAAACCGCTCCGGCGTCCTCCGCCACCGCTGCGGCGAGGGGGTCGTCGCCGGCCGACAGCGGCGCGGGAGCCTGGATTCCCGGCTTTTCGAGTGTCCGGATCTCCGTCTGCAGGAAGCCGGCGAACAGTCCTCCACCGGCGGTCTGGCCGGACCCGGCGGCTGCGGAGGGGGCCGACGGCTTGTCCCCGCCTTCCAGAAGGGTCAGGGAGGCGCCTATCCCCAGGGGGCCCAGCTTGTCCATCAGTTCCCCCCCTTGAGGCTCATGCGGGTACTGATCTGGGCCGCGAGGGCCGGGTCCATCCGGGCCAGGATCTTGGCTGCCGGGCGTTCCTTCATGCGGGCCATGATCTCCAGGATGATCTCCGTGTCGAGGGCCGAGAGGATGGGGGCGGCCTGGTCGGGCTTCATGGCTTCATACATCTTGGCGAGCTTGGTCGCAGAACGGTCCCGTTCCTCGATGAATTCGGCCTGCTTGGTCTCGAGTTTCTGGACGACTTCCAGGAGGTTCTTGCGGCCTTCGTCGAGGACCCTTTCCTGCACGGCGATGCGCTGCTGAAGGGTCAGGAGGGATTCCCGTTCCTGCTGGATCCGGTCACGCTCCGCGGCCATGTCGTGGAAGACCCGCTCCGCGGCCGCATAGTCCTCGGGAGCCAGGTCCGGCAGATCACCGCCCGCGGCCGTCTGGTTCAACTGGGTGCTCAGCACCACCACGCCCCCGAAGATCAGGACGAAGGTGACCACGGAAATGATGATGATGCTCTTCATGAAAACTCCTCAAGTGACCCATTTCCCGGCCGAAGCCTGATCCGGTCGAGTGGGCTCTGGCAACACCGGTGCCACTTTCTTCCCGTGACCGACTCCGATTTCACGCCGGACAATCCCTTGTTCCGCCGAGGGTTGGAGCGCCCTGGCCGCCCCTCCCCCACCGATCAGGCGGCCGCCGGGGGCAACTTATTCCGTTCCGTGGGCAAGGATTGACCGCCGGGCCCGATCCGCGCGGATCTGCCCGACCTCGTCCAGTTCCTTGCTTTCCCTGGTCTCCTGCTCGTGGATCCAGGCCGCTTTCTGCTTCCGACGCAGCTGCTGGAGAGCTTCCAGGTCGCGCCAGGCCGCGTTCAGACTCTCCTGCTCCCTCAGCAACTCGTTGCGGGCCTCGTTCAGCCCGGCGTCCACGTCGGCGATCTTCCGCCGGAGGTGCTCCAGCCAGGCGGTCTTCGCCTGGAGATCCTTGACCAGGAGGGGTCCGGCACCGGGATGGCCGGCCATCTCGGCGGCCACGCTCCGGTCCAGCTCGGTCCTGGCCGCCGTCAGTTCGCCCACCCGCTTCTGGGCCAGGGCCACGCGGCGGGCCTGCTGGTCCACCAGCCGTTGCCGGTAGCGGAGGACCTTCTCGAGCCTGAAGTCGAATCCCATGTCAGGCCGTTCCCGTCAGCGAGCGCAAGCCGCCGAGGGTGGATTCGAGGTCGGAGGACTCGGTGACTCCCTGGGTGAGGAAGGTGCGGATGTCTTCCTGCCGGGCGAGGGCCTCGTCGAGCAGGGGATCGCTGCCCGGGGCGTAGGCCCCGATGCTGACCAGATCGCGGTTGTCCTCGAGGGCCTTGAGCCAGCGCATCAACTTGGCCCCGGCGGCGAGATCCCCGGGCCCCACGATGTCGTTGCGCAGGCGGCTGACGCTGCCCAGGACGTCCACGGCCGGATAGTGGTGCTGGCGGGCGAGATCCCGGCTGAGCATGACGTGCCCGTCGAGGATCGAGCGCATGGCGTCCCCTACCGGGTCCTGGATGTCGTCGCCCTCGATCAGCACCGTGAAGAATGCCGTCATGGCGTTGACGTCGGACCAGCCGGCACGCTCGCAGAACCGGGGCAGCGCCGCGAAGACCGAGGGCGGATAACCCTTGGTGGTCGGCGGTTCACCGGCCGCCAGTCCGATCTCCCGCAGGGCCATGGCGTAGCGGGTGGCCGAATCCATGAGGAAGAGGACCTCGTTGTCGGAGTCGCGGAAATGCTCGGCGATGGTCATCGCCGTCTCGGCCCCCTTGGCCCGCATGACGGCGCTCTCGTCCGAGGTCACGACCACGACGACGCTCCGCGCCAGACCCTCGGGGCCCAGATCCCGCTCGATGAATTCCCGGACCTCCCGCCCGCGCTCCCCGATCAGGGCGATCACGTTCACGTCCACCGTGGCCTGCCTGGCCAGCATGCCCATGAGGACGGACTTGCCGACCCCGCTCCCGGCGAAGATGCCGAGCCGCTGGCCCTGGGCCGTGGTGATCATCGCGTCGATGGACCGGACCCCGGTGGCCATGACGCGGTCGGTGCGGCAGCGGCCCATGGCGGCCGGCGCGGATTCCCCCAACCGGATCCGGGGCAGGCCGTGGAGGGATCCCAGACCGTCCAGGGGCCTGCCCATCCCGTCGATGACCCTGCCCAGGAGTTCCCGGCCCACCGGCACGGTGAGGCGGTTGGCCACCAGGGTGACGGGCTGGCCGGGCGCGATCCCCCTCGCGGCCTTGAAAGGCATGAGCAGAAGCCGGTTCTCCCTGAATCCCACGACTTCGCACAGGACAGGCTCCTGGAAACGCCCGGTTTCCAGGCGACAGAGCGACCCCATGGGAGCCGCCATCCCCCCGACCTCGATGATCATGCCGACCAGGTTGACCACGCGGCCGATAGGCCGGACCGGGTCGGAGCGCTGGATGGCTTCCTTCAGGTCATTCCACAGGGCCGGCATGGTCCTCGTCCGTTTCGGTGGGGCTGGAGCCGGGGATATCGACGGGCGCGGCGATCATTTCCCGGACCATGTCGGTCAGGGAATCGAGCTGGCCTTTCAGGCTGGCGTCCCATTCCCGGCCCTCGCACTGGATCCGGCACCCACCGCGTTCCATGCGGCGATCCGGCACCACTTTGCCGATGCGGAGCCGCTCGCGCAGGACGGGATCGCCTTCCAGCCAGGCGGCGTCCTCGGGATTGGCGGTGACTTCGAGGGGATGGCCCGACTGGATCTTGAAGAGCGTGTTCTCGATGACCCGGGCCAGGATCTCGCGGTCGAGGGAAACCGCCGTGCGGACGATGCGCTCGGCGAGGTCGCAGGCCAGGTCGACGCTCGCCTTGGCCGTCGCCTGGAGCTCGACTTCCACCTCACGGGCGAAGGACTCCCCCCAGTTCCTGAACTCCGCCTGGATCTCCTGCTCGCGGCGGGCGAACTCCTCCCTGAGGACCTCCTCCCGCTTCTGATACTCGGCCGCCACGTCGATCTCCACCAGTTCGAAAACGGTGGCCCGCTCGTCGGCGGTCAGGTGGGTCATGAGGGCCTCGGGAGTGGAGAATCCGGTTTCCTTCCGGAAACGTTCCGCCGTCTGGCTGCCGGTGAGCAGGGAGTGCCGGGGACCCGCCGCCTCGAAGGCTGCGGGGGGCGCGGGCATGGTGGCGGTGGGGACCGGGAAGTCGAAGGGCTCAGGACACCATTTCTGCATCCTTGCCACCCTTTCCCAGCGTGATGGTTCCGGCTTCCTCGAGGCTGCGGATGACCTCGACGATGCGTTGCTGGGCCTCCTCCACCTCCGAGAGCCGAACCGGCCCCATGTATTCCATGTCCTCGGCGATGCCCTGGGCCGCCCGCTTGGACATGTTCCCGAAAACCTTCTGGCGGATCTCCTCGGTGGCCCCCTTCAGGGCCAGGGTCAGTTCCTTGCCGTCGATCTCCTTGAGGATCTCCTGGATGTGGGCGTCGTTGAGCATGACGACGTCCTCGAAGACGAACATGAGGTTGTTGACCTCGTTGGCGACCTCGTCGTCGATCTCACGCATCTCGTCCAGGATCTCCTGCCAGATCTCCCGCTCGATTTCGTTCAGGATCTCCGCGACCTGCTTCTTGCCCCCGTACTTGGATTCCCGGGCGCTGATCTCTCCCTGGAGCTGGCCGGCCAGCACCTGCTCGACCGCGCGCAGGGTCTCGTTGTTGGGAGCTTCGAGGACGGCCATCCGGTGGGCGACGTCCCCCTGGAGTTCGGCCGGCAGCAGGGCCAGGATGGGGCCGCTGTTGCGGGGATCCATGTGGGCCAGGACCACCGCGATGGTCTGGGGATGTTCGTTCTTCAGATAGTTGGCGATGGTCAAGGGATCGACGTTCTTGAGGTGCTCGAAGCTCTTGATCTCGCTGTAGCTGGTCACCCGGCTGAGCATCGAGCTGGCCGCATGGGTCCCGAATCCGGCTTCGAGGATCTGCTTGGCGGTCTCCTCGCCGCCGAAGGCGATCCCGCTGATCTTGCTGCTGATGGCGATGAACTCGGAAAGGATCCCCTTCTTCTCCTTGTAGGTCACATGCCCGATGCCGGCGATCTGGTGGGTCAGGTCCTCCACCATGGTCTGGGGAAGACGGGACATGACCTTGCCGGCCACGTCGGGGCCCAGCGCCATCAGGAAGACCGCTGCCTTGCGCAATGCCTTCTCGTTCACCTTAATCTCCCGCCGCCTGCCAGGCCTTGTCGCCCAGGTCGATGCCGTGGATCCAGGACTGGATCACGTCGGCCACCCGTTCCGGATTCTCGGCAGCGAAATCCTGGATGTCGCTGACCACCTTCTCGTTCATCTCGGGGATGCCGTCGAAGTGCTCCTCCTCGGCGGGCGCAGCCGTCCGGACCCTGGCCGCCGCGGGGGCGGACGTGCCTCCGGTGTCCAGCAGCTTGGCCAGGTTCTTCCGCAGCCCGAGGGCCAGGACCACCAGGAGGCCAAGCAGCAGGACCTTGCCCCCGTACTGCATTCCGATCCCGATCCAGTCGGTGGCCGGGATGGCCGAGCCGGTGTCGACCCGCTCCTGGAACTGCATGTTCACGACCTCGAGCTGGTCCCCGCGCAGGTTGTTGAGTCCCACCGCAGTCTGGACGACCCGGCGCAGCTGCCCGATCTCCTCCTCGCTCAGCGGGGTGTAGATCGGCTCCTCGCCGTCGGCGGACGGTTCGTAATGGCCGTCCACGAACACCGCCACGGAGAGGGACTTGACCCCTCCGGTCTCGGAGACGATCCGCTCCAGGGTCCGGCCGATCTCGTAGTTGGTGGTGCTGGTCTCCTGGGTGTCCCCGGTGCTGGGGGAGGCGACCTCGTTCCGTTCCTCGCTGCGGATCACCGTACCTGCGGGATCGAAGATCTCGCGTTCCTTCTCGATCTGTTCGAAGTTCAGCGTGGCGTCGACCCTCACGATGGAACGCCCGCTCCCCAGGACCCGGTCCAGCATGCTGGAGGCCTTTTCGGCCAGGTGGGCCTCGACTTCCTTCTTCAACGCCAGCTGGGTCTCGCTGCGACCGATGTCGTCGTCCTTGATGGCGCTGGAAAGCACCACGCCGTTCTGGTCGATGACCGCCACCTGGTCCGCCTTGAGGTCCTCGACCCCGCTGGCCACCAGGTTCTGGATGCCGGTGATCTGCTGGGGGTCGAGAGCGGCGCCCCGGCCCAGCTTCAGGACGACGCTGGCGGTGGGCGAGGAATCGATCTTCTTGAAGAGGCTGGGCTTGGGCAGGACCAGATGGACGCGGGCCGACTGGATTCCAGCCAGCGATTCAATGGTTTTGGTCAGTTCGCCCTCGAGGGCCCGCTTGAAGTTGACGTTCTGCAGGAAGTCCGTCAGGCCGTACTGGTTGCCGTCGAAGATCTCGAAGCCCACCACTCCGCTGGACGGGATGCCCTTGCCTGCGAGTTCGAGGCGCAGCTTGTCCTTCATCCCCGCCGGCACCATGACCGTCGTCCCGCCGTTGGCCAGCTCCGTGGGGACGTCCAGCTTGGCGAGCTCCTGCAGGGCCACCGATGCGTCTTCGGGCGTCAAATTGGTGAAAAGGACCGCCATGTCCTCCTGCTGCAGCCAGAGCGAGAACACGGCCAGGCAGATGAGGCTGGCGGTGCCCACGGCGCCCAGCAGGACCTTCTGGTTGAAGGAAAGCCCTCCGAAGCGGTGTCTCAGTCCGTCGATGATGTGCTTGAATCCGTCCACGCTCTACCCCTTGTGTCCATCCGGCGATTGATCAAACCTGCAGGCGCATGATTTCCTGATAGGATTCCAGGAGCTTGTTCCGGATCTCCAGTAGCAACTCGAACGCCAACTGGGATTCCTTGGCCGCGATCATCACGTCGTGGACCTCGGTGGCCTTGCCCGCCACCATCTCGTCCACCATGGTCTCGCGCCTGTCCTGCAGGTTCTGCACCTGGTTCAGGGCGTTCTGGAGCTGGCTCGCGAACGACGGCTGGACCGATGGGGTCCCCGTCGCGCCGTAGGCCAGGCGCGGATCGATGCTGCCCAGGGATTTGATGCCGCCGATGGCCATTGCCGCTTCCTTTCCCTATCAGATCTTGAGGGCGTCGCTGAACATGTCCTTGGAAGCCTGGACCGCGCTGACGTTGGCTTCGTACGCGCGGCTGGCGGTGATCATGTCCACCATCTCGGTGATCGGATTGACGTTGGGCATGAGCACGTAGCCCGCCTCGTCGGCATCGGGATGTCCGGGGTCGTAGACCACGCGGAACTCGCTGGCGTCCGGGGCCACCCCCACCTCGCTCTTCAGGCCGCCCCCATCCTGGGACTGCTTCAGGACCAAGCCCTTCAGGTGGGCAGGATGGGTCCTGGCCAGGGCGTCGTCCTCGGCCCGGCCCATGCTCGAGGCGTGCCGGCTCAGCTTGTCGCCCAGCACCTGCTCGAAGATGGCCCGCTGCCGCCGGTACGGGGTGCCGTCCTCGGTCCGGGTGGTCTCGGCGTTGGCCAGGTTCCTGGCCACGACGTCCATCTTGGTCCGCTGGCCCCGCAGTCCCGAGGCGCTGGTCCGGATCGCGGAAAAGAGTCCTTCGCTCATGATCTCATCCTCGCCGTCTACATCGAGCGGCCCTTGATGGCGCTGCGCAGCATGCCGTAACGCATGCTCAACAGGCGGGTCGCCATCCGGTAGCTCAGATCGTTGGTCGCCAGGTCCGTCATCTCGGTGTCGATGTCCACGTCATTGATCCCGTTGTCGAAGCCGGATTCCGCCGCGACGACTTCCTCCTCCACGTCTCCGGGCCCTCGCCCGCCGATGGGGATGTGGTTCTCGTGCGTCTGCAGACCCTGGATCGACCGTCCGGCGCCGGTCAGCATGTCCTCGAACCGGACCGCGCGGGACCGGTAACCCCCGGTCTCGACGTTGGCGATGTTCTCGGCGGTCACCTGGTGCCGCTTCGCGTAGACGTCGAGAGCCTTCTTCAGGGTCCCCAGGTGGGATTGTTCGAAAATTCCGGTCTTCAGCATCTCTCTACCCCGGAATCTCCACACCCATCTCGGTGTAGAGGTTCAGCTTGTTGCGCAGGGTGCGGACGCTGATGCCGAGCTCGTGCGCGGCCTGGGTCCGGTTCCCCCGCGTGGTTTCCAGCTTGCGCAGGATCAGCTCCCGTTCCATGTCCTTCAGCGTCATGTCCCCCGAGATCCCCCGGGGTTTCTCCGTGGCGTCGATCTCGTCCGCCAGTCCCAGCAGGGATTCGTCGAGCAGGTCGCCGGCCCCCAGGATCACGGCCCGTTCGATCACGTTCTGCAGCTGGCGCACGTTTCCCGGCCAGTCCATGGCCAGCATGGTCTTGAGGGCGCCTTCGGAGATCTTCATCACCGGCTTGTTGTTCTCGGCGCAGAAGTTCTGGCAGAAGTGCGTGGCGAGCAGGGGAATGTCGTCCTTCCGCAGGCGCAGCGGCGTGATGTGGATGGGGATCACGTTGAGCCGGAAGTAGAGGTCTTCCCTGAAGTTCCGGGCCTTGATCTCTTCCTTGAGGTTGCGGTTGGTCGTGGCGATGATGCGCACGTCCGCCCTGGTCGAGTACTTCGCCCCCAGCTTCATGAATTCCCGTTCCTGGAGGACCCGCAGGAGCTTGGCCTGCATGGCGAACGGCATCTCGCTGATCTCGTCCAGCAGGAGGGTGCCCCCGTCGGCGAGCTCGAACTTGCCCTTGCGTGACTGGACGGCCCCGGTGAACGCCCCCCGCTCGTGGCCGAACAGTTCGGACTCCAGCAGGGTTTCGGGAATGGCCGCGCAGTTGAGCCGGATGAAGGGTCCGTCCTTGCGGGAGCCGGACACGTGGATGGCCCGGGCCACCACTTCCTTGCCCGTGCCGCTTTCCCCCTGCAGGAGCACGGTGCCCCGGCTGTCGGCGATCATGGCGATCTTCTCGCGCAGGCGGATCACGGCGGGATTGTTACCCAGCAGGCCGTGCTGGTTGTTGCGGACCACGACGTTGCGGCGCAGGTTCTGGTGCTCCGTGCGCAGGCGTTCGAAGGCGGTCGCCTGGTCCAGGACGTAGTCCAGCTGTTCCAGGCCGAAGGGCTTGGTCAGGTAATCGAAGGCTCCCCGTCGGGTCGCTTCCACGGCCTGGCCGATGGTCCCGAA
>JAHJTW010000286.1 GCA_018829565.1 bacterium
GCCAGGTTGTCGCTCTCGCTGCCGCCGCCGGTGAAGACGATCTCGTTGGCGGCCGCCGCTCCCAGCAGGGCGGCGACCCTGTCCCGCGCCGCGGCGACCTCGTCCCCGGCGCGGGCGCCGAAGGAGTGCATGCTGGAGGGGTTGCCGAACCCGTCCTCGAGCAGGGGCACCATGGCCGCGACGACCTCGGGGGCCACCGGGGTGGTGGCGTTGTTGTCGAAGTAGATGCCCTTGGCGGGCCGGGGCGGCAGGCCGTCCATGAGATTGAAGGCGCCGGATTCGTCGGCCATCAGCTGTTCACCTCGATCACCTCGAGTCCGGGGTCAACGAACTCGCGGAGCTGGGACTGGACGAAGCCCTTGATGGTGGCGTCCGAGGCGCGACAGGCGGCGCAGGCCCCGGTCAGGCGCACGAAGACCTTCTTGTCCTGGTAGCGGACGAATTCGATGTCGCCGCCGTCGTTGCGCAGGGCGACGGCGATGTCGTTGCTGAGCAGTTCCTTGATGCGCACGACCAGGGGGTCGGCGGCGGAATCGGCGGAGGCGTCGGCGGGCGCAGGGGCGGACGTCGCCGCGGCGACCGCGGCCGGGGCCGGAGCCGGGGCCGGGGGCATGGTTCCCAGCTGCAGCAGCTTGTCAGCCCCCTTGGGCGGTGGAGCATCCCCCCGGTCGATCTTCTCCCAGCAGTCGCGGATCAGGTCCGCGATGTCGTGATGGCAGTCGGTGCAGCCTCCGCCGGCCTTGGTGTAGTTGGTCACGTCCTCGATCTCGGTCAGGCGATGGTCGAAGATGGCCTGCCGGACGGTGTCCTTGCTGACCTGGAAGCAGTGGCACAGGAGGGATTCCTTGTGCAGCAGGTCGCAGGGCACCCCGCGCCCCAGGCGCTTGTAGTAGTCGATCATGGCCGCCTCGAGGGCCTCGCGCCCCATGACCGAGCAGTGCATCTTCTCGCGCGGCAGCCCCCCCAGTTCGGCGGCGATGTCCTCGTTGGTGATCCGGGCCGCCTCCTCGAGGGTCTTGCCCTTGATCATCTCGGTCAGCATGCTGCTGCTGGCGATGGCGCTGCCGCAACCGAAGGTCTGGAACCTGGCGTCGGCGATGCGGCCGTCCGGACCCAGCTTGAAGGTCAGGCGCAGGGCGTCACCGCAGGCCATGGACCCGACTTCACCGACCCCGTCGGCTTCCTCGATTTCCCCGACGTTGCGGGGATTCATGAAATGGTCGAAGACCTTTTCGGAGTAGTTCCACATGGAAGTTCCTTTGGCACCGGACCGGAACGAGGGCAGCCGGCCCCCCGGCGGAGCCGTCCCTGGAAGCAAAAGTAGACCAAAAACAGCAATTATCAACTACGCGGGAGAGGGGGCCGGAGAAACGCCCCGGCCCACGTGCAGTTCGACCAGCAGCAGCAGCACCGTCAGCAGCAGCAACCAGGGCGCGAGGTTGCGGCCCACCAGGGCGGTGGCGAAGTCCCCCGGGGCGGTCCCGGTCAGGTCGCCGGTGACCGGCAAGCCGTGCAGACGCATGAGTTCCCGCCATTCCCGGGGCTCCAGGAGGGACCGGCCCGACTCCGCCCCGGGCGTGGCCACCGCCACCGAGGCCAGGGTGTCCCCGTCCCCGACGAAGGTCACGAATCCGGTCCTGACGGCCGTGCCCCCGGACAGGACGGGCCGGCCTGCGCGCCAGTCGATCCGGCCCGGACGCACGTCGTCCTTGCCGGGGTGGATCGCCTGGATCGGCGTGCTGCCCAGCCCGGCGACCGCGCCGGGAACCGCCAGGGCGATGGAGGCCTCCTGGCCCGCGACCACGTTGCCCGATTCCTGGAGCAAGCCGGCCCCGGCCAGCCAGGCCGCCAGGCGCTGCATGGTCGGCAGGGCCATGGCCCCGGTGGCGAAGGTCCCGCTCTCGGGCCTGAAGTTGGCCGCCAGGACGGCGAACCGCCCCTCGCCGAGATCCCCCTCCAGCAGGATGGGATCGCCTCCGGTCAGCGTCAGCAAGGGACGCGCGTCGCCCTCGCGGATCCGGAACCAGCGGCGCCAGACGGCGTCCTGGAGGGTACCCAGGGCCTCGGCTGGAAAACCCTGGACCACGGGGTGACCGGTGCTCACCAGGCGCATGCGGCGCGCGTTCCCGGGATCCTCGTTCCTGAACACCGTTCCCTCCCCCGGCAGTCCCAGGGCCGGCAGCAGGGTCTCGGCGAGATACCCCTGCAGGGTGGGATCCCCGGCCACCAGCAGCAGCGATCCGCCGCCCCGGACCCAGGCGATCACCCCATCGAGATTGCGGCGGCCCAGGGGATCGGGATCGACCAGCACCAGCAGGCCGGCGCCGGCCAGGTCCCCGGTGGCCAGGTCCCCGCTCGGGAGAGGCCGGACCCGGAACTGGGACCGCGATCCCTGGGGAGCCAGCGCCTGCTCCAGGAAGCGCCAGCCGCCGCGGCCGGGGGCGCCGTCGGCCGGCCGGTCCGCCCCGTGCGCCAGGAACACCTCCAGGACCGGAGGCACGTTGAGGATGAAGGGCAGGGCGTCGTCCTGGGGCAGGCGGTCGCTTTCCTTGCGCACGAGGCCCCGGTGGACGCCCGGCCCCGGGACCGTCAGGGAAAACGAGAGCCTCCTGACCCCCTGGGCGGGGCCGGCTGCCACCGTCTCGGCGACCGGCAACCCGTCGAACTCCAGGACGAAGGTCTGGTCGGGATGGTCCGGGAGCGCCACCACGTCCAGCGCGATGGTCTCGCCCGGGCGCAGGGCGCGCTGGGGCATCTCGACCGCCAGGACAGCCCCTCCGGGCGCATCGCCCCCGATCCGCGAGACCAGGACCTTGACGGGTCGGGCGGCCTGCAGGCGCGCGACCGCCTCCTCGAGGTCCGGGATGGCCCGGATCTTCTGCAGGTCGCTGAGCAGGACCAGGTCGACCGCCGCGGCGGGGGCCCGCGCCACCGGACCGGCGGCCTGCAGGAGAACGTCTCCGAGCTCGAACGGACCATCGGTGGGCTGGATGCCTTCGAGGGCGTCGCCCGGCACCGAACCCGCCGGCAGCCAGTCGGCGAACAGCGGCCGGATGACCCCGCCGGCTGTGATCACCTGGACGGTGGTCTGGCCGGGCAGGGAGGCGATCATGGCGCGGCAGGCGTCGACGGCGGCATCGAGCCGCGTGCCCTGCTCCATCTGGGTGTTCATGCTGGCGCTGGTGTCGATGACGAACAGGACCGAGCGGTCCCCGGCCCCTCCCGAAACCCCACCCCAGCGCGGCCCCGCCACGGCCAGGACCAGGCACAGGATGGCCAGCACCCGCAACAGCAGCAGGATCCAGCGCCGGATGCCCAGGCTGCGCGCCTGACGGGACTGGACCTCCGAGAGGAAACGCAGGTCGCTGAACATCCGCCTCTGGACCCGCCGCCGGCTCAGGAAGTGGATGATCACCGGCAGCGACGCCCCCAGGGCGCCGAACAGCAGCAGCGGGTTGGCGAAGGAGATCGGCATCAGTACAACCGCCGCCGTTTCTGCAGGTAGGCCGCCAGGCTCTTGGCGAAGGGCGTGTCGGTGGTGACCTCGAC
>JAHJTW010000031.1 GCA_018829565.1 bacterium
GAAGGCCACCGACGACCTCGGCGACCGCAACGTCCAGGGCAAGGCCCGCCTGGAGTCCCCCGACACCGTCGTGGTGGACGACCGCCGTTTCCAGGCCCGCGCCATCATCCTGGCCACGGGCTCGAGCCCTGTCGTGCCGGCGCCCTGGCGGGCCCTGGGCCGGGGCGTGTTCACCACCGACGACCTGTTCGAACTGCCCGATCTGCCCCGACGGCTGGCGGTGATCGGCCTCGGCGCCATCGGTTCGGAGATCGCCCAGGCAGCCGCCCACCTCGGGGTCGAGGTGACCGGCTTCGAGCTGCTGGAAACCCTGGCCGGGGTCACCGACCCCGAGGTCAACCAGGCCGTGGTCGCCGCGCTGGGTCGCGACCTGACGCTGCACCTGGGGGCCGCGGCCGAGGTCACGGCGTCCGCAGGAGGGTTCACCGTGACGGCCGGCGACGCCCGCGCCCAGGTCGACGGGGTCCTGGTGGCCCTCGGCCGGCGTCCGAACCTGCAGGATCTCGGCCTGGACACCCTCGGCGTCGCCCTCGACGACCGGGGCATGCCCGAGGTGGACCCGGAAACCCTGCAGCTCGGCGATCTGCCGGTGTTCCTGGCCGGCGACGCCAACGGACAAACGCCGATCCTGCACGAGGCCGCCGACGAGGGGCACATCGCGGGTCTGAACGCCATCGGCCCCGACGTTCGTCGTTTCCCCCGCCGGACCCCCCTGGGCATCGTCTTCATGGATCCCGACGTGGCCGCGGTCGGCCGCCGCTTTGCCGAGCTCGACCTGCCGGCCACCGCCATCGGCGAGGTCTCCTTCGCCCGCCACGGCCGGGCGCGCATGGCCCGCACCAACGAGGGCGTCCTGCGGGTCTACGCCGCCAAGGCCGACGGACGGCTCCTGGGCGCCGAGATGTGCGCCCCCGCGGGCGAGCACCTGGCCCACCTTCTCGCCCTGGCCATCGAGCGCGGCTTGACGGTGCATCAGATGCTCCGGTTGCCGTTCTACCATCCGGTGATGGAGGAAGGCCTGCGCGCTGCGCTGCGCCGGGCCGGCAGCGAGGTGCCGCCCTGCGGCGACAGCGACCTCGCCGGCTGCGACGCCTACCACATGGAGGCGCTGGACTAGGCCACGGTTCCCTGCGGGCCACGGGAACCTGGATCCCCCGATCAGAAGATCAGCGTCAATCCGAAGCTGAAGATGCTCAGCAGAAGCGCCCCCCAAAACGCGGCCAGGAACCCCGAAACGCGGAATCCGGGCACGAAGACCGCCGCGAGCCGCAGCAGCAACGCGTTGATCACCAGCAGGAACAGGCCGAGCGTAAGCACGGTGATGGGCAGGGTCAGAACCACGAGCAAGGGTTTGAGCAGCGCGTTGATGATCCCGAGCGCCAGGCCGGCCAGGAGGGCGTTCGCGCAGCCGTCGACTTCGATCCCGGGCACGATCCTGGCCACGACGAGCAGCAGGACGGCGACGACCACGATCTGGATGACGAAGAGTTCCACGAGAATCCTCCTGGTTGGGGGTCAGGGTATTCCTGTCTCCGCCCCCGTGGTCCACGGGTGCGATCGCTGAGGAACCGCAGCCGGATTCCGGCGAGCCGGAGAGGATGGATGTTGCCTCACGGCTGCCGCGGTCGTCAACAGGGCGGCCACAGGATGGGCAACAGCCATACCGATACGGACAAAGCCAGGAGGGTAATCGGAACGCCGACCTTCATGTAGTCGACGAAACGATAGCCGCCAGGGCCCATGACCAGCAGATGGGCAGGGTGCGAAAGGGGGCTGGCAAAGCTGGACGAGGCGGAAATGGCAACCGTCATCATCAGCAGGTGGGGCGACATCCCCAGGGTCGCGGCCGTGCTGAGCGCCACCGGGGCCATCAGGACCACCAGGGCAGCCGTGGGGATGATCTGGGTGCCGAGTACGGTGATGGTGAACAGGGCGGCGACCACCCAGCGGGGACCGAGATCCCCGACCGCGGAGATCAGAGCTGCTGCTCCCAGCTGGGCGGCTCCGGAATTTTCAATCGCCGCCCCCAGCGGCAGCATGCCTGCGATGAGGAAGACGACCTTCCACTCGATGGCCCGATAAGCCTCTTCCATTTTCAGGCATCCGGACAGCACCATGACAGCCGCGCCGGTCAGGGCCGCGATCGAAATCGGCACGAGGCCTAGAATGGCGACGGCGATCACGGCCACCATGATGGCCAGGGAAATGCCGGCCTTTTCCAGGCGTGGTGCGCTTGCCGCCGCTGCGTCCAGGACCAGGAAATCAGGGTCGCGGGAAAGCGCTTCAAGTCTTTGACGTTGCCCGTAGACCAGCAGGGCGTCACCGAACTGCAGCGGCATGTCCTGAAGCTCCGAGCGAAAGGCCTGGCCCCTGCGCCAGATGGCCAGAACATTGATTCCATATCGTTCACGGAAGAGCAGATCGGCCAGGGTCTTGTCGGCAAGGGTGGTCCGGGGGGAGAGCAGGACCTCGGTCGCACCGATCTGCTGGGATTCCAGTTCAGCGATCAGGCTGGAAGAAGGACGCGCCATCGCCAAGTCCTGTAGCCCCTCAAGGATTTCAAGATCACGGCGGGATCCCTGCAGGATGAGCAGATCACCGGCCTGCACCTTTTCCTGGGGCGAGGGCAATATGTGCATGGCCTCGCCCCGAAGCAGCCCAACCACCGTCAGGCCAAAGTCATTGCCGAGCCTGCTTTCCACCAGATCGTGTCCGGCAAGGGCGGAGCCCGCTGGAACACGAATTGGCAGAAGTTCGGTCCGATCACCGGCATGGACTTCCCGGTTCTTCATCGGGACGTGTTTCAGGTCGGCAAGAAGGCCCGCGGTGGCAAGGGTTTCCAGGGATGGGCGTTCGCCCTGCAACAGCATCCGGTCCCCTGCCACCAACCGATGTCGCCTCAGGTCCTTCACCTCTTCCCCTGCGCCGCCGAACAGGGCAAGCACATGGACCCGGTGCCGCTGGCGCAGCTCGGCCTCCGCCAGCGTCGCACCAAGAAGGGGTGAGCCTTCACCGACACATCCCTCCGCCATCTGCAGGGCGGCACCAGGATTTACGGGCAGGCTTTCGACGGCCTCCCTGCGCAGGTGCTGGCTGCCGTGGTATCGCTGCAGGTGCTCCGGGCTGCCGTGAACAATCAGGGTGTCGCCGGCCAGGAGGACGCCGTCGGGACGAGGGGCCAGGACCAGAACACCTTTGCGCTGCAAGGCGAGAACCGTGACGTGGAGAGCGGAGCCGAGCCGGCTTTCGGCCAGGGTACGGCTGTCGAGCGGGGATTTTTCGGGGATGGATATGGCAAAGATGTGCCTGTCGAGCTGATAGGAGGCTGTAGGTGAGAGACCGCCGCTCCCCATTTCATCCGGCCTGTGGTCGGGAAGAAGACGGCGTCCGACGATCACCATGAAAAGAATTCCGGACACGACGATGGCTGCTGTGATCGGGGTGAAATCGAAAATTGCGAATGGTTCGAATCCCCCGTTTCGCATGGCATCGGTGACGAGAATGTTCGGAGGTGTCGAGATGCCGGTGAATGGCCCGCCGAGAAGACATCCCAGCGCCAGGGGCATCAGCAAACGCGAGGGCGAACGCCCGCTGCGTCGGGCCAGTTCCATGGTTGAAGGGAGCAGGATCGCGGCGACCGTGACCGTGTTGATCAGGGCCGACAGCAGGCTGGCCGCCGCCATCAGGGCGATCATCAGCCTTGTTTCACCCCCCTTGGCGAAATATTGCAGCGGACGCCCGAGTTGATGGGCGATGCCGGTGCGCGTCAGCCCCGCCGACAGGATGAACAAGGCCCAGACGGTGACCACGGCCGGGCTGCTGAAACCGGCAAGGGCCTCCTCGGCGGAGACCAGTCCGGTCAGGGCGAGGGCCGACAGCACCAGGAGGCCGACGAGATCCACCCGCAGCCAGCCGCCGACAAAGACGATGAACGCCGCCCCGACAATGATGAGCAACACCAGGACATCGATCGTCATTCAGGGCTCCCCCCTTGGCGGACCATTCCATCGAAAAACCGGGACGAGGCTTTGCCTGAGGAGATCACTGCTTGTCCTTTCGGTGTCCAGGATTCACAACCAACCGCATGGAAAACAACCGCAGGGCCGGGAATGTCCTCCATTCGACCAAACCGAGGAACTCCTGGATTGAACACGTTTTCAGTTTTCGGCCGAATCCGGTCCGGGGTCATCATCCACCGCCAGTCCCATGGCCCGAGCGCGGGTCCGCCACCTGCGGCGGGCATAGGCCTGCATGTCCACGTTCTCGTCCATCTCGTCGACGATTTCCAGGCCCAGCAGGGTCTCGACCACATCCTCCATGGTCACCAGCCCCTCGGTGCCCCCGTACTCGTCGATGACCACGGCGATGTGGGCCTGGCGCTGCTCGAGCATGATGTCCAGCAGGCGGCGCAACCGCAGGTTCTCGTGCACGGTGGGGATGTCCCTCTTCAGCTCCGCCAGGGTCAGATCTTCACGTCCAAGCAACTGCTGCCGCAGGAGATCCTCCTTCAGGACGAAGCCGGTGATCTGGTCGATGGTCTCGCGGTAGACCGGCAGCCGGGTAAAGGGCCGCACCCCGGCGGTGGCCATGGCCTCGGCCACCGTCATCCCCTCGGGCAGCACCACCATCACCGGCCGGGGCGTCATGATGTTGCCGGCAGTCAGGTTCTCGAACAGCAGCAGGTTGCGGATGATTCGGGATTCGTCGGGCCGCAGAGCCCCCGAGCGCTCGCCCAGATTCGCCATGGCCGCCAGCTCGTCCCGGCTGAACACCTGGGCCTTCTTTCCGCGCGCGATCAGCCAGGTCATCAGTTCGGATATGCGCAGCAAAGGATACAGCAGCCAGATCAGAACCTGGACGAACCAGGCGGTGAACCCGGTCAGGCTGCGCCAGTAGACCGCGCCGATGGTCTTGGGCACGATCTCCGAGAGGAAGAGGATCGCCAGGGTCATCGCCGCCGAGAAGACCCCGAAGTATGTGTTGCCGAACACTTCCACGGCCTTGGCGCCGGCGCCGATGGCTCCCACGGTATGGGCGATGGTGTTGAGGGTCAGGATGGCCGCCAGGGAGCGGTCCAGCTTCTCCACCTTCAGACGGTGCAGCAGGCGGGCCCGCCCCGGGCGGATCTCTGCCAGGCCCTCGATGTAGGGCGGAGTCAAGCTCAGCAGAACCGCCTCCGCGATCGAACACAGGAACGAGACCAGCAAGGCCAGCAGCACGTAAAGGAGCAGGGCCAGTGCGGCGGCGGGGTCCCCGGTGCCCGCGGTTTCGGCGCCTACGGGTGAAACTACCGCCAGCAGCGGCGAGGGAATGGTCGGCATCTCAGGGCCCCTCAGGTTCGGCCACATCCTTGATCACACCGGCCTTGGGCACGAACACCGCATCGTCCCGGATATTCAGGCGGCCGATGAACCCGGCGGCCCCAGGGACGATGAGACGGCTCGGCGGCCGGGAAAAGGTGGACTTCCTGGGTTGAAAAGTGCCGCCAACGGCAATTGTAAATCCCCGGCGGGATCCTGTCATCGGCCAAGTGCGAGCGGAACCGCCCAGCTGTGTCGTTTGCCGTACTCATCGGCGCGGACCATGGCGGATTCATTCCCCCATCCTCTTGCTCCGATTTGTTGATTTATTGAAAACGGTGGTCTAGTTTTCGGTTGCTACCGATGCGCCCCTTGATCGGGGCCACCAGGAACATGATGCGGGGCGCGTCCTGCGGGGCGTCCGCCGGAGGGGGAAATCCATGCTGAAGATTGTCGCAATCATCGCCATGTCCATGCTGCTGATCGCCGGTTGCTCCGGTGACAACAGCACCGACCAGGCCGCGGAAACCGGCCAAAGCCACGACCAGGGCGGGAACGGCCAAACCCACGCCGCAGATCATCCCGTTCCCCTGACCATCGCGGAGTTCAACGCCGGGGGCGAGGAATACGAGGGCAAGCTGGTGGAGGTCACCGGCACCGTGGACCACGTCTGCAAGCACAGCGGCAAGCGCATGTTCATCCGCGGCGACGATCCCGAGGACCGGGTCAAGATCGAGGCCGGCGAACTGGGCACCTTCGACGTCGCACTGGAGGGCAGCAAGGTCAAGGTCGTGGCCATGGGCACCGTCATGAAGATGGACAACGCCTACCTGGACAACTGGGCCTCGGAAGTGAGCGGCGAGGATCCGGCGGCGGGCTGTACCGAGGAGCAGAAGGAAATCGCCAAGGGCGGCGGTGATGCAGGGGAAGAGCACGAATCCGCCATGTCCCAGATCAACGCCCTGCGCAGGAATCTGGCCGAGTCGGGCCGCGAGTACCTGGCATTCTGCAGCCTCGAAGCCAGATCCTTCGAGGAAATCAAGTAACGTGGCTCGACGAAATTCCGCCCGGACGGGCTTCAATTGGCGCAGGTGGAACAACGTCCTGCACCGTGACGTCGGCTATCTGATCTTCGGCTTGACGGTCGTCTACGCCGTGTCGGGCATCGCCCTGAATCACCTGCGGGACTGGAACCCCAACTACATCATCACCCACCGCGAGGTGGCGTGGGACGGCGGCGTGCCCGCCGATCCCGTGAGCGAACCGCAGGTAAGGGAATTCCTGGGGCAAATCGGCGAGGACAAGGGCTACAAGAGCCACTACAGCCCCGAGCCCGGCCAGTTCAAGATCTGGTTGCACGGGGGCAGCGTGCTGCTGGACCGCTCCACGGGCAGCGGGTACGTCGAGCACATCAAGCGCCGCCCCGTCTTCTTCGAGGTCAACTGGCTGCACTACAATCCGCGGCTGCTGTGGACCTGGTTCTCGGACATCTTCTGCGGCGCCCTGATCCTCGTGGCCGTCACGGGGCTGTTCGTGCTCAAGGGCCGCAAGGGAATCACGGGGCGCGGGGCCTGGTTGACCGGTATCGGCGTGCTCATCCCGGTGATCTTCCTGCTGGTCTATCTCTGATCGGATTTTTTCGGATCCGTGCCGGGCCGGGTGTGAACCCGGCCCTCCGCTACGGCCACGGCATCACCTCGGTCAGGTTGACGAACCCCTTTCCGTCGTAACGGTACAGGCCTCGATAGCCGCCGACCCAGATCCGCCCCTCGCGGTCCTCGAAGGTGCACTGCACCGCCGGGCTCAGAAGTCCGTCCTCCTCGCCGAACCGCCTGAAGGATTCGCCGTCGAACCGGTACACCCCGTGGTGTTCGGTCGGAAACCAGACGTTGCCGGCGCGGTCGGTGAAGAGGTCCCAGGCTTCGTCGCCCTCCACTCCATCGGAGGGGCCGAAGTGCGTGAACACTCCGTCCTTCAGCCGGCAAACACCGTTGTGGTGCGTCGCGAACCAGAAGCTGCCGTCCTGGGCCTCGAGGACGTCGTTCACCACGTCGCCGCACAGCCCGTCCGCCGTCGAGATGTTCTCCAGGTCCGTTCCGTCCCAGATGAAGACGCCGCCGTTGGTGGCGAACCACATCCGGCCCCGGCCGTCCTCGATGATGCTGTGGACGATGCGCGAGCTGGTCACGCCGCGGGAATGGTCCGGCTCGGTCTCGGGCAGGTCGAAGGGGGTGAAGGTCTCGCCGTCGAAGGTGCCGGCGCCCGCCAGGGTCCCGACCCAGATGATGCCCTTGCTGTCGATGGTCAGAGCCCACACGTCGTTGCCGCCCGGATGGAGCGGGCCGTCCCCGAGGGTGAAGTTGGTGAAGGATGTCCCGTCCCAGCGGGTCAGGCCCCTGTCGGTGCCGAACCAGACGTTGCCATGGGCGTCCTCGACGATGCCGCGCACCGCGTCGCCGCCGAAACCCTCGCGCACGGTGAACCCCTGGAGGGAAGCTCCGTCATAGCGGATGACCCCGTCCCCGTTGGTGCCGAACCACATGTGGCCGCGGTGGTCCTGGTGGATGCGGCGGACGAAGTCGCTGATCTGGTATTCGAGGAGGGGGTCGTGCGGGGGCTGCGCCAGGGAGCCGGCGGCGAGCCACAGAGCCATGGTCGTGATGAGCCAGGCAGTTTTCACGTCGTTCCTTCCGGTCGGGGAGGGGGGGGCCAACAGATGACCACTTCCAACCACGGGATCAGGGTGGGGTTCCCCCTTCGTTCAGGATCGACCGCCGGGAAGAGTGCCAGCCGGCAGGACCTGCAACGGTGAAGTGGTGAGGCGGGAGAAAGCCAGGATCAGAGGGTGTCCGGGGCCGGGATCCCGGATTCTCCCACGCACCAGTCCTCACCGAACAACTCGATGGGATGGGGAGCCCTGATGAAACCGCGCGGCCGCACCGGAGGTCGTCGGCGCGGCAATATTTGTCGCAGCCCCAGCAGATCATTTCCTGGTGCGTGGGGGGCAGCAGGCTGCGGGGCAGGGTCTGGTCGGATATCTTTCCTGGCTCCAAAGCTGTTCCGGTTCACCCATT
Source organism: bacterium (assembly GCA_018829565.1). Lineage (GTDB taxonomy): Bacteria > Krumholzibacteriota > Krumholzibacteriia > LZORAL124-64-63 > LZORAL124-64-63 > JAHJTW01. The sequence goes on from JAHJTW010000031.1 coordinate 8,375, forward strand.
GAATCAGGAAGGTGGTTCCCGACACCACCCTCCAAGACGCCACCCTCCCCCAGGATCCCCCCGCCGGGATCCTCCCCGTCTGGATAAATGGTGACCAAAGCCCACAAATGTGGTATGGTTTTATCGAGTTGATGGACAACCCAGATAGACGAAAAGGGACGATCATGAGGCATACCAGGTTCAAGACGGGTTGCATCCTAATCGGAATTCTTCTTCTGAGCGCCACCTCCGCCATGGGCCAGAGCCCCGTCCTGGACATGACGGTCTGGCCCACCACCGCTGGTTGGCCCCAGGTGACGGCCGGTGGGGGGACGGCGGTTCTCGGCGGCGGCATCCTGACCCTGACGGCACCCGTCAACACCCTTTCGGGATTCCGGGCGCCGTTCGGACTGTGGTCCACCGCGGCCGCCGATCCCGGCGGATTCGAAATCGAAGCCGTGATGAAGGTGGTGAGTGTATCGGACCCCGGTGGAGCCGCGGCTTCGGTCACCTACAGGAACGGGGTCATCCGCTGCATTTTCGACATTTATGACGATCATATCGGACTTTCCAGTTTCACCAACTGGTCCGGGACCACGACCCATGTCATGGATACGACCGACGGCTTCCACCAGTACGTCATCTCAGGCCTCGGCAACCAGGTCGAGGTGACGGTCGACGGGGTCAGCGTCATCAGCGCCGTCAGCCTGGACTCCGATACTGGCACCCCGGTCATGGATTTCGGGGACGAATACTGGACCAACGACACCACCACGGAATGGTCGTACGTGGCCTTCGGACCCAAGGGAGCGGTCCCGGCCCGGCCGGCGGCCTGGGGAGACCTGAAGGCGATGTTCCGCTAGCAGTCGGGGCCGCAGCCCGCAGAGGGATGCGGGCCTCCCAGGCTCTGTACCGCGGCCCCCTATTCGAAATACCTGGGATAGAGCCGGAGCAGTTCGGATGCCTTCTCCCGTGATTCCTCGGAACCGTCCTCGGCCATCCCTCGCACTGCGGGCATGAACGAGACCAGGAACATGTGCAGTTGATCGTGCCCCTTTCCGGTCATCGTGCATCCCTGGAACAGCTTGTCGAGATCCTCCTGAAGACCGGCGCCGACCGTCCGCACGTCGCCTCCCCGCTCCATCCGTGCCGACATGGTGGCGAACTGGGTGCGCGTGTGGTCATCCATCAGCCACTTGGCCCCGTCATCGAGAGACAATCCGGGGATGGACTCCCCCGCGGCGGTCTCCTGGGGGCGGTCTGACGAATCCGGGCCGCTGCAGGCCGTCAGGACAAGGGTGGAGGTGAGGAGGGTGGCAAGGAGAAGGTCGTGGCTGCGGTATCGCATCTGGAACTCCTGGTCGTGTTGGTGGTCGAGGATCCGCAGAGGTCCGCCCATGGTACGGTTGCTGGCCACTCGGGGCAGCGCCTATCCCTCCGGATCCGGTGGGGCCGCCCCCGGTCCCGATTCCGCCGCGAGACCCCTGATGACCAGTTCCTTCAGGTGCTCGACGAAGTGGAGGGCATGGGGGGGAGGTGAATCGATCTTGCCGGAGGAGGCCATGCGCCGCCGGGTGGCCGCGGTCGCGAAGAAGAACAGGAGACTGCCCAGGATGCTCGCCTGGGTCAACAAGGGGTCCACGGGACGGAATCGTCCCTCCTCGATTCCCTTGACCAGGATCGCCGTCAAGACCCGGTTGGATTCCAGGAGGCGGTTGGCGAATCCGCCTTCGGGATCCGTATCGCCGGCCATCAATCCCCGCAGGAGCATGACCGGATAGTCCGTGTTCAGGTCCGCCAGCCTCGCGAAGGCTCCGATGTAATCCTTCAGGTTCGTGACGGCGTCGCCGCGGGGATCGGGCAACCCGGTGATGCCGGGGCCGAGCCGTTCGAAGACCTGGTTGTGGAGGGCATCCAGGAGCCCCTGCTTGCCGCCGAAGTGATAGCTGATCAACGCCTTGTTCACACCGGCGATCCTGGCGATCTCCTGGGTCGTGCAGCCGGCGAAACCGCGTTCGGCAAAGCACTCCAGCCCGGCGGTCAGCAGGGCGTTGCGGGTCGCTTCCGGATCACGGTGGTTGCTGTTCCGGTTCTTGGTGACGCGCATGGTTCCTCCCGGAATTATTCCTTGCGAATTAACTAACCGTTTAGTTAATTATAGAGACCCACCCGGAACGACGCAAGGCAAATCCGCCTCGAATGCGGAAAATCCGGAGGGACGGCGACGAAGAGCAGACGAAGTCGATCGGCGGGAATCAGGCGGGAGTCGGAAATGAGATTCAGTATTTCGGCCATCACATTGGTCGGGGGGCTCTGCCTCCAGGTGGCGGCGTCAGGTTCGGAGATCATTCCTGCCCATGACCTGCCGGGGGTCGGTCTCGAGGAGGCCCTGGCCGAAGCCCTCGACGGCAACCTGGGCCTGCAGGCGGCAGGTTACGACCGGCAGCGTGCCCTTGCGCGGATCGGGGAAGCCCGGGCCTCGCTGTTTCCGGATTTGACGGCAATGGCGGGATACACCAGGTACAGCGATCCCAACACCGTCCTGCCCATCCATCAGGCGGGGGTGTTCCCTCCTCTGGATGACGACATCTACGAAGGGTCCCTGTCGCTGCAGATGTCCCTGTTCGACGGGGGACGCCGCCGGGCCGGCATCATGGCGGCGAGGGCGGGAGCGGAAGCGGCGACGGCCGATCTGGACCAGGCCAGGCAGGCGACCACGGCAGCCGTTTCGGGACTCTTCATCCAGGCCCGCAGGCTCGAGGACAACCTCGAACTGATCAGGGGACGCATCGCCGCGCTGGATGTCAGGCGCACGGAAACCGCCGATCTGGTCGGTGCAGGCAGGGCGGCCCCCGGCGACCTTTCCCTGCTGGTCTCCTCCCTGGACGGGGCGAGGGCCGACAGCCTGGCCGTGGAATCGGCACTGCGGGAGGTCGCCTGGCTCCTCGCCGGCTGGATGGGCCGGGGGACACCCGTTTACCCGCAACCGGCGCCGCGACCTGCCGCGACCGGACCGGATGCCCACCACCAGGGAGAACCGTCACCGGCGATGAGGGAAGCCGAGGCCAGACTCCGCCAGAGCCGAGCTTCCGCCGAGGCGGCCAGGCGGGCGATCTGGCCGGAACTGTCGGCCTTCGGCACGCTGCGGTCGCGGGCGGGCGACGATCTCGATTTCAAGGAGGAATGGGCCGTGGGCCTCGCGGTCAAGCTGCCCTTGTATACCGGGGGGGAGCTGAAGGCCTCCGCCCAGGGCGCGCAAGCGGCCCACCTGGCAGCCGGCCGCCGCCTGGCCGCGGTACGGCAGGAAACGCACATCGGAATGGAAGTCGCATCCCAGCGTCTGCAGGCTGCGGAGGGCCAGCTGGGTCTGGTCCTGGGGAGCGCGGCGGCCAAGGCCAGGGCGGTGGAAGCCCAGGTCGAGCTGTATGAAGCCGGCCGGCTGGCTTTATCGACGCTTCTGGCGGACGAGAACGAGCTGCTGGCCTTGAAGATCAGATCGGCCGCCCTGCGCAACGACGTCCGGCTCGCCCGGATCGAGTTTCACAGATCGGCCGGGACTCTGACCCCCCCGTTGGCCCTGGATCTGGTGGAAGGTGAATGATGACGAGGAACACATGGAGCAGGGACGGCGCAAGGTTCGCCCTGGCCGGGGCGATCCTTCTGGCGGCGCTGCTGCCGGGTTGCAAGCGGGAATCCGCGGAAACGAAGACGCCTCCGGTGGCCGTTCGCATCGCCCCGGTGCGCACGGTGCCCCTGCAGCGAACCCTCGACTATCTGGGCACCGTCGCACCTGTCAGGCAGGTCATGCTGGCGGCCCGGGTCCAGGGAACGGTGGCCGGCCTGGGAGCCGAGGAAGGCGAACCCGTGGCGGAGGGGAGGGATCTTGCCGTCCTGCATGCACCCGACCTGGAGGCCGCCGTGGCACGGCTGCGGGCCGACCACGATTACTGGTCGCGGCGGAGGGACGAGGATGAAGGCCTGGCCGCACGCGGCGCGGTATCCCAGGACCAGCTCGCGGCGAGTGAACGCGCGTCGGCAGCTGCGGCGGCGGCCCTGGCAGAAGCCGAGGCCCGTCTGGGCTGGACCCGTGAACGATCCCCGTTCGCGGGTACCGTCCTCGAATGGAGGGTGGAAGCGGGCCAGCACGTCCTTCCCGGTCAGGCCCTGGTCCTGCTGGGGGGAATGGAAATCGAGGTGGAGGTGCCGGTCGTGGCCGAGGACCTGCGCGCAGGCATCGAGGTGGGCATCCCGGCGTTCCTGACCGGTCCGGAATCCGGAACGATCACGACCGCGGTCGATGAGGTGGCCCCGGCGGCCACCGGCCGGGGACGCACCTTTGCCGTCACCCTGCGGGTTCCCGCCGAGGCAGGGGCGGATTGGCGGCCGGGAGAGCCGGTGCGCGTCCGCTTCGCCCTCGAGGAAAGCACGGGCGGTGCCGCGGTTCCCTCGCGGGCGATCGCGGGCCGGACGGAAGGCAACTGGATCTTCCTGATCGAGGACGGGATCGCCCGGCGCTGGAAGGTCACCACCGGGCTCGAGGTCGACGGTTGGGTCTCCATCGCACCCGCGCCTCCACAGGGGTCCTTCGTCGCGGTCACCAACCTCGACCGCCTGAGCGACGGGGTCGCGGTCTTTTCCGTCACGCAGGAGGCCGGATCGTGAGCATGCCGGGATTCGCCCTCGACAATCGCCACACCGTCTACGCACTCTCCCTCGGAGTGCTGCTGTTCGGGACCCTGGCCTACTTCGCCTTGCCCATTCAGCTGTTTCCCGACACGGCGCCGCCCCTGGTGAACGTCCTGACCTCGTACCCGGGTGCGACGGCCGCCGACGTGGCGGACCTGGTGTCGGAATCCATCGAGACCGAGTGCGCCTCGCTGGAGGGAGTGGCCCGGGTGGCCTCCACCTCCCAGGACGGCCTGTCCCTGGTGGAGGTCGAATTCCGCTACGGGGTTTCGGTCGACCTGGCGGCCATCGACGTCCAGAACGCCTTGACCCGCATCCGCGCCGGCCTGCCGGCGGGCATCGCCGATCCCCAGGTCCTGAAATTCTCCACCAGCGATCGGCCGGTCCTGACCGTAGGGGCCCGGGGCGAAGACCTGGTGTCGGTCCGGCGCCTGGCCGAGGACGTCCTGGCCCCCGAGATCCAGCGCGTTCCGGGCGTGGCCGTCGTCGACGTGTTCGGCGGTCATGAACCGGAAATCTCCGTCCAGGTCGACCGGACGGCGCTGGAGGCCTACCGTCTGACCATCGGGCAGGTGGCGGCGGCGCTGCAGGACCACAACGTGAGCCTTCCGGCCGGACAGATCCGCAGCGGAGGCACCCAGTACGGATTCCGGGTCGACGGCCAGCCGGATCAGCCTGGCGGCCTGGCGGCGGTGCCGTTGCCGGTCGTCGACGGTCGGCAACTGAAGGTCGGAGACGTGGCCGACATCGTCGTCGGCGGCGCCGAAGACCTCTCCCGCTTCCACGTCGGCGGCGAACCGGCCATCGCCCTGCAGGTCTTCAAGCAGGACGACGCCAACACCGTCGCGGTCGTGGAGGCCGCCCGCACCCGCCTGGCCGAGCTGGCGGTGCAGTATCCGGACGTCGTGTTCAGCGAGGCCGAGGAATCCGCCTCGTTCACCCGCCAGGTCGTCAGCAACATGCTGAGCAGCGTCTGGCAGGCGTTGCTGCTGGCCGCCCTGGTGATCTTCCTGTTCCTCGGCAGCTGGCGGCGCGGGCTGGTCGTGGCCGTCTCCATGCCCATGTCCTTCCTGCTCACCTTCGCGGTGATGCTGCTGCTGGGCATCCAGGTGGACATGGTCACCCTGACGGCGATCATCCTGGCGGTCGGCATGGTCGTCGACGGTTCGGTGGTCATGCTGGAGAACATCACGCGCCGGCAGGTCGAGGACGGCCTGTCCCCCCAGGCTGCGGCCCGGGCCGGCGCCGAGGAGATCCAGTTCGCGGTGATCGCCGGCAACGTGACCACGTTGGTCGTCCTGGTGCCACTGCTCTTCCTGTACGGGTTCATCGGCAAGACCTTCGGCCCGCTGGCGGCGACCATGATCATCGCCTTCCTCTCCTCCCTGGTGGTCGCCCTCCTGCTGGTGCCGATCCTGACCGTCGTGGTGGGCGGGGGTGGGGGCCGCTCCGAAGGGTATGCCGCCAGGTTGACCGGCCCGTGGAACCGCACGATGGACAAGCTGCGGGACGGGTACGTCGCCGTCCTGAGGGCATCCCTGCGTCACCGCGCCCTGGTGCTGGTCTCGGCGGTCCTGCTGTTCGGAGGAGGCCTGGTTGTCCTGCGCGTCAGCGGCATGGAATTGCTGCCCAAGATGGACAGTGGGGCCAGTTTCATCACCGTCGAGACCCCCTCGGGATCCTCCCTGGACGAGACCGAACGGGTGGTGCGGGAGGTCGAGCGGATCGTCCTGGCTGAACCCGACCTCCTGCAGCTGTCCACCCAGATGGGCTTCGAGCCAGGCATGCACTCGTTCGGCGGCGGCGGCGTCCAGGGTCCGACCCAGGCCTTCCTTTCGGTGACCTGGTCCCCCCGCACCGAGCGGGACGAAACCGTATGGGATATCCAGGATCGTCTGCGCGGGAAGCTGGCGGAAGTGCCGGGGATCAGCAATCTCGTGGTCCGCGAATCCGGCAGCACGGCGAAGGCGACCACGGCCTCGTCGATCGTCGTGCGCTTGCAGGGGGAGGACCCCCTTGTCCTGGACGCGCTGGGGGACAGCCTGCTCACGGTGGTGTCCACCGTGCCGGGAGTGACCAATCCGTACCGAAGCTGGCGGAGGGACCAACTCAGCATGGTGGTCAGCGTGAATCCGCAACGGGCCCGGGAATCGGGACTGACGCCGGCTGCGACCGCCTACGAGATGCGCGCGGCGCTGGACGGGATCCCCGCCGGGGTGCTGCGGGAGCCCCTGGGGGTGCAGACCCCCATCAACGTGAGGTACCGGGCCGAGCACCGGGCGAACCGCGACGACGCCTTCGACGTGCGGCTGGATTCCCCGGGGGCGGACGCACCCGTGCGCCTGGGTTCCCTGGCGTCAGGGAGCGAGCAGGTGATCCAGGGCCTGGTGACGCGGGAGAACCTGTTGCCGACCCTGGAGATCAGGGCCCTGCACCAGGGCCGCCCGCTGAACTTCGTGACGGCCGACATCCAGACGGCATTGACCCGTCTGATGGTGCCGGCCGGATACCGGGTCGGCCTGGCGGGCGAGGATGCGGACATGAAGGAGGCCAGGAACGAGCTGCTGGGCGCGCTGGGCATGGCCATGCTGGCCATCTACCTGGTCCTGCTGGCGCAGTTCCGGTCCTTCCTGCACCCGGTCACGGTGATGGCGGCGATCCCGTTGACGCTCATCGGCGCCGCCGGGGGCCTCCTGCTGGCCGGCATGCCGGTGAGCATGCCGGTGATGATCGGGCTGATCATGCTGGTCGGCATCGTCGTCAACAATTCGATCATCCTCATCGACTTCACGCGGCAGCGGCGGGAGGCGGGCGCGCCCCGAGCCGAGGCCCTGCTGGACTCCCTGCGCACGCGCTTCCGGCCGATCATGATGACCTCGCTGTCGACGATCGTCGGCATGACCCCCCTGGCCATGGAATGGGCGCTGGGCGCCGAGAGGTTCTCCCCGTTGGCTGTCGCGGTGATGGGGGGGCTGGCCGCGGGCACGATGCTGACCATGGTGGTCATCCCGGTCCTGTATGATGTGCTGGATTCGATATACGAAAAATCACGACGACCTGCGTAGGGCGTTGTTTACCGTGGGCCCTGCGGTAGCGGATCGCGATCATGTCGACGCCGACGGCAAAAAGCCGAGTTCTCGGGCACTTCTGTCAGCGAAGACAGCTGACCTTGCCAGGAGTTGTGGCCGGCCTTCTACAGATCCCGCCGCCGGAACACCAGCACCGCCGCGGCCAGGGGCACGGCCGCATGCAGGACCATCATCGCGACGGCGAGGACGGCTGATTCAAGAGCCTTTTCCTGCTCTCGCCTGTACGCCTTTCCGATCAACTGCTTGGCTATCTTGCGAAAACTCTTGGCCACAATGAACCACCTCCCGGCCACCGCGCCTTCAGAAGTGTTGGGCGAAATACGCGCCTCGCGTAACGCATTTTGCGTAATCCGAGGGCGGGCGCCAAGATCCTCCTGAAGAGCGATGGACAGTCTCGGTGCCGTTGGTCATCACGGCGTATCGCCGCCCGCGAGGTTCCGCCAGAGCCGGCCAGTCTGCTCGACCATGTAGAGCGGCAACGACAGCAGCGTGAACTCGATGTCGTTATCGCCGTGCGTTCGCGCATGCGACACGTGCTGCACCAGCGGCGGATTCGTGTCGAATCGCAACGCCCTCTCGAAACGCCGCGCGGCCACCATTTCCAGCAGCGACTTCAGCGATCCGCTCTTGCCGGCCTTTACCTCGATGGGCGCGATGTCCGGGCCGAACTGCTGCACGAAGTCGACTTCGGCGTTGTTGGCGCGGCCTTCCCGCAGCCAGTAGGTCGGCGTGAAAGCACGGTCGTCTGGCGCGAGCAGGGGCAGGTGCTGGGCGATGAACTGCTCCGCCATGGGGCCTTCGTTGACGAAGCGGGCGTCGGCTACCTGCTCAGGCGTCAGGCGGTCGATGCCGCAGGCCGCGTTCACCAGGCCGACGTCCAGGAAGTAGGCCTTGAAGGCCGACTCCTTGAGGGTGGCGCCCAGGGGCAGGCCGGTCGCGTCGGTGTGGGTCACGCGGCGGACGACCCGCGCCATGACCAGCAGTTCGAGGGCCCGCTTGATATCCCGCGATCTGGCGTCCGAGTCCACGCGGGAGTACTTGAACTTCTCGCCGACGGCGCCCGGGACGAAACCGTAGACGCGGCGCAGCTGGGCGATCTCCGAGCGGGTGCCGTACTTGGCGAAGTCGTCGCGGTAGGTCTCGAGGATCGAGGCGTGGACGGAGCCGGCGTCGGCGAACGAGCCCGCTTCGGCGAAGACTCGGACGGCTTCCGGCATGCCGCCGACGAGCATATAGTCGCGAAGTCTCCCCAGAAGCCGCGTATGGGCCGTTCCAGGAAAGGGTTTGTCGAGATCGTATGTTCTGAGCAGTTCCAGCAGCGACGTCTCGTCGAGGGCGGCAAGGAATTCTTCGAAGCTCATGGCCTCCAGAAACAGGTATTCGATGCGACCCACGGGCATGGAGAAGGCGTGGTCCGCCAAAATGAACTCCAGCAGTGAACCGGCGGCGATGATCGGCAGATCGGGCCGGTCCTCGTGCAGGGAGCGCAGGGCCGCAACGGCGGAAGGTGCGGCCTGGATCTCGTCCAGGAAGAGCAGGGAGGCGTGGTCGTCGATGGGGCCTTTGTCGATCAGGAATTCCAGTTCCGACAGGATTCGCGAGGTATCCCGCGATGCGAAGATGGCATCCAATTCCGGGTGCCGTTCGAGATCGACCTCGTGGACCTGCCGTTTCGACCGTTCGGCGAAGAGGCGGACCAGCGTGGATTTGCCGACCTGGCGCGCACCTCGGATGAGCAGCGGTTTGCGGGCCGAGGCGGCGAGCCAGGATTCAAGTCTTTTCATGGCATGGCGTTGCATGGCTTTTCTCCGATCCTGAGGAGACTATTTTATAATATGGGTATATTGTCGACACGTCAAGACTATTATATAGGTATGTTTTGTGCGTGTTGAGCTTCTAAAACGGTGTTAAATCTCTGATGAAGTTGTTGTTGGGCAGAGAAACTGATAAATACTTTATTTGAAAACGCACTGAATAACAACGCCATACTGGGCGGGATCCTTTGATGAGCGCGGATTCGAAACAAAGTGAATTGACGATCATCTTAAGGCAATAGTGACCGACAAAGGAGTTTGTTGACGATCCCTGAAAAACTAGGCAGGGTGGAGTCGTTGATATCCCGCCGTCGCTTTTACCGATTCGTTCGGATATTCGGCCTGCTTGTGTCGGAAGAGCGAAAGGTGAATGTGTTCATTCGCTATTTCGGCACAGTTTCAAGAAGCGAGGCCTGCCGCCGCGGCATCCGCAACAACACTAATGCTAATTTGAGCTTATATGGGTATTTTCGTTGCCACTATGAGCGCAAACGAGCAAATGAAGCCGACCGACTACTTCGACCGCAATCCGGTGTTCCGCTTCGACGACTTCGCGGCGGCCCACGCCGCGGGTGGCCGCCGGAGCCGGCAAACCACCGCCTCGGCGCTGAAGCAGCACGTGGCCGCCGGCCGCCTGCTGCATTTGCGGCGCGGCCTGTATGCGTCCGTGCCACGGGGCGCCGACCCCGAGCGCCACACCGTCGATCCCTCCCTGCTGGCCACCCAACTCGCCCCTGACGGCGTGGTGGCCTACCACGCGGCGCTTCAGTTCCACGGCAAGGCGTACTCCCTTTGGAGTCGGTTCCACTACCTGACCCGGGGGCGGCAGCGCCGGTTCGCCTTCGGCGACAAGGAATTCGTGCCGGTCCAGGCGCCTGCCGCGCTACGGAACCTGCCCGATCTGGGTGGTGGGGTGGTGGAACAGCCGCACGCCGGTGGCGTGGTCCGGGTCACGACCCTCGAGCGCAGCCTCGTCGACGTCCTGGACGCCCCTGAGCGAAACGGCGGCTGGGAGGAAGTCTGGCGCTCCCTGGAGATGGTCGAGTTCTTCGACCCAGACGCGGTTCTCGCCTATACCCGGGCGCTCGGTTCGGCGCTGACGGCCGCCCGGGTCGGTTACTTCCTCGAGCAGCACCGCGACGCACTCATGGTCGAGGACCAGCACCTTCAGGCGTTCCGCGATCTGGCGCCCGGCCAGCCGCGGTACCTGGATGCCCGGCGCGAATCCGGCAAGCTCGTGAAGGAGTGGAACCTGGTCGTGCCTGAGCGGGTGCTGAATCGTGCCTGGGGCGAGGTGAGCTGATCTTGAGGTCGGCCGCCGTACAGCAGCTTCAACGCGGCCATCTGGACCTACGTCGGAAGGTGCGCCAAGTCGACAGACACCGAAGGTTTGAAGGGTGCGGCGGGGTTCTGGATAAGGCTTGGGAAGCTGGGGGCATCGGGGTGACGACGCTTCACCTCTGATTCGCTACCCGATCGAGCATCCCCGCCCAATCAGGAGTCTTGTCGAGGATTGCACGGGGAAGAGACCACCGCTCGTGGCCGACGGATGCAGAACCTCGCGCCAACTTGGATACCGCTTCGCAAGCACACTCGGCAGAACACTCTTCGGCCCAGGCCAGAGGTCCGTCGGTGGACTGCCGGGCGGCACGATAGAGACCCAGCACGATGCCGGTGCACATATCGATCGCGGCTTTCCTGAAACCAAGGTCGACCAGGCGCTCGAGGTCGTTGAGGAAAGGGGCGACGGCCTCCTGGATCAGTTCCCAGGCCGCCTCGGTCGGTTCGACGTAGCCTCTGCGCCGGCGCCCCGAACGCTCCCCGAGATCGTCCATGTCGAAATGGCAGACGGCGTCTCCGACGGTGGCGGCGACGGCTTCGACATCGACCTCCTGCATCGCTGCACGTGCAAGCTCTTCGGCATCGGGAGCCAGTTCGGGATGCATCTCGAGCAAGGCGCCGAGAACCGAGGCGCTCTCGACCGGATGGAGCCGGTCAAGCAGCCTCCCTCTCGTCCGTTTTCCCTTGGTCTTCTTTCGAGGCCTGGTATCGCCCTTGTTCATCGTCGCCCTCCAGGAGTCGTGCTGCTTTGCCTTTCAGTCAATCCGTGCTGCGCACGGTTCGCTTGATCCGCGCCAGGGTCTTGCGGAGTCCCGGATGCCCGGGATCGGAGAGATCGGCAACCAGAGCCGTGATCGGGACCCTGGATCCGGAATGGCCGAATACGTCCCGGAATACCTCCACGTCGGACCTCAGCCGCTTCACGTCTTCGACGAGACGTTCTCCCACACTTCGTTCCGATCCGCCATGGATGTTCGCCACCACCACCTGCGCCCGCTCGACCCCCCGATAGTCGGCCGTTACCGCCCAGTGCTTCGTCGGTGCGGGCTGTGGCGATTGGCGCAACTTGGCAATCTGGGCGGTCATCTCGTCCCGAACCTGTTCCAGTTTCCTGCGGTCCTTCAGGGCGAGTTCGACGGCTTTGCCTCCGAAACCGCCGAGGAGGAGGGCCGCCATCGACTCCGGACTGTCCAGGGCATGCTCCACCGCAGCCAATGATCGCTCGCGCTCCTCCGCACGGCTTCGCTTGACCTTTTGCAACAGGCCCGGTCCCTCTGCCGACGGCCGCATCACGAATACTGCCAGGTCAGCCCAGCCGAGGGGGAGCTCGCCCTCGATCAAAACGGCCTCGGACCAGTTCGTCATGAAATCGGACTCGTAGAAGGCGTCGGTATCCGCCTTCGGGAAACGGTACAGGGCAGCCCCAGAGGCACCTGCAGATCGGTACCGGTTCAGTTCCGGATGGGTGCGGGGACCCGATTCCTTGGGTTGCCGAATCGACTCGTCGAGGACCGCCCGCATGCAGATCACGTCCCTGTCGATGCTGCGCACGAGCGCTTCGACGAGCGTGGTCTTTCCCGAGGCGGGCGGTCCCCCGACATGAATGATGGGGCGGTGTATCATCAAATCTCCTTATCGCTCAATCAGATCCCAAGATCCCTGCGCAGCGCAGCGATATCAGGCCGCAAGGTCTCAGGGACCTCGGTTCGCGCGGCGAAATCCAGAAATAGCACATCCAGCCGTTCGCGACCCTCGGGCGTCTTGGCGGCCTGACGCGGAGTCTGGCCGCCGAGGGCAGGTAGGGGAGTGTCCGGCCAGGTGCGCCAATGCTCGGCGCTCATCTGAGCCATGATAGCCTGGGCCTCAGGCGTCTGATTGAACTCATCCCTCTCGCGCTTCCGCTCGGATCTGGCCTGGGAGGGGCCTGCGGCGGCCGCCGCGGCCATCATCTGCTCCATCGATTCGATCACGACGCCTTTCAAGCGGGTCCGGGGGCCGAGCCGGGCAGCGATCTCCTCCTGGATCGCCTCGGCGCGGGTCTGCGAGTTGACGCTCACGGACATTTGGCCTTGCCGGATTTCAATATGGCCCATGACGGTGTTCGGCCAACCGGGGTTCTTCGCGTTGCCTTCCCGCAGCCAGGGGATCTGCACGGCGACCAACTCACCCGCCTTGTCGCGCTCGCATTCGTCGGCGAACACTTCGGGATCGTCCTCGAGAGTCAGGGGCAGCAGGGCCGAGAGCGCGTCCTGCGGCGGGCAGTCCAACTCGTAGTCGATGCGCGTCATCTGGAGGGGGTCGCCGTCGGTGTTCTGAAGGTCGTGGGGGACGGGATTGACCATGTCCTCGCGCATGTGCAGGTATAGTTCACGCAATTCGATGTCGTAATCGTGGAGCGAATCGGCGTTCACCTCGCGTTTGCGGGCGATGCGCTCCCGCATTTCGACGATCGCGTCGAAGTAGCGTGCGGGGACCGCGTAGGGGGCGCAACCCAGCATGACTGCGTCCCCGTCCAGGCGGACGACCTTTGTGAAGACTATATCGCCCGGGCGCAGGGTGGCCGAGGCCTGCCTCTCGTGCACGGTGACCTCCCGCTGGCGGAAGATGTCGCGCAGGACGATCTCCCGCCCGGGCACCGGCGTGACGACGAGGTAGAAGGTGAACGGCTCGGTGCAGGCGGCCTCGATATATCGGCTCTCGTACGAGTCCAGGCTCTTTCCCTGCCGCTGGGCGTAGTGGCGCGCCGGCGGCATCGTGGGGCGTTCGTCGCTCTTGTCGCGTTCGTACCGCTCGGGCTCCCAGTCGAAAAGCAGCCAGGGAAGGAAGGACGCGTCGAACTCCGGCCACTCCTCCTGGATCGCCGGCGGCTCGGGCCAAAGCGTGTACTCTTTCCAAGCCTCGTCGAGCGCGTCCGGGCCGTAGTGGCGGGCCATGTGCGGTGCCAGCCTGCCCATCAGCTCGCCCTCGGTCCGGCGCATCCGCAGCCAGCCGGCTTCGACGAAGGCGGCCGCCTCCTCTTGAGGGAGGCAGCACTTCTTGTACTTCTTGCCGCTGCCGCAGGGGCAGGGATCGTTGCGGCCGGAGGGCATGTGCGAACTCCACGGGTACGGGGACGGCGATCGGCCATCGGGACTTGTGTCGGAATAGCGAACAGAGATGGACCCCATCCTTTGGACAGCTCGGCGGCCAGTTTAAGGTGGACTCCCTGTGCTCGATCATGCAGCCAGCTTCTGAGTTATAGACCTCCATCGGAGTCCTGTCACCGCCCAGCTGGGAGTGCGGACGGTCGTGGTTGTAGTAGGTCATCCAGGTCCCGATCTGTCGCTGCGCCTCGTGGCCGCTTTCGGGGTTCCGCAGGTAGATGCACTCGTACTTCAGCGAGCGCCACAGCCGCTCGATGAACACGTTGTCCATCCACCGGCCGCGGCCGTCCATCGAGATCTGCACGCCGGCCTTCTTCAGCACGTCGGTGAAGTCGTCGCTGGTGAACTGGCTTCCTTGGTCGGTGTTGAAGATCGCTGGGGTACCGTAGCGGCTCAGCGCTTCGGTGAGCGCTTCCACACAGAAGTCCGGGTGCATCGTGTTGCTCAACCGCCACGACAGAACTGTTCGCGTCGCCCAGTCCATGATCGCCACCAGATACAGGAACCCTCGCCGCATCGGGATGCCCTCTTAGGCGCGCGGGGGAGGGACACGCTGCGGGCGCTCATCGAGCGGCAACTCGCCCCGTCCGGGCCCGACCCGGCCCCGGAGCGACGCCGCCTCAAGGCGCGCCTGAAGGAACTCACGACGAAGATCGACTCGGTGATCGACCTGACGGCGACCGCGTCGGAGGAGCACCGCGAACCGATGAAGGACCGCCTCGGCCGCCTCCTGGCCGAACGTCAGGAGATCGAGGGCCGCCTCCGCCAGCTCGATCAGGTCCCGACCAAGGGGCCGAGCCCGGACGCCCTCGTCGATGCCATCCTCGAAGGCCTCAGCGACGCCCGCCACCTCTTCGAACACGGCACCATGGAAGAACGCAAGCGCGTCATCCGCGCCTTCATCGAAAACCTGGTTGTCGATGGAATTTCCGGCACCGGCGAACTCCGAACAAAAAGAATCCCCGATGCCCAAAGCATCGGGGATTCTTTCAAAGTGGTAGCGGGGACAGGATTTGAACCTGTGACCTTTGGGTTATGAGCCCAACGAGCTACCAGACTGCTCCACCCCGCATCCATATCTGGTTGGACGGCCTTCCGGCCGCGGCGTCGAATATAGAAGAGGCGGCCGGGGCTGTCAAGGAACTCGCCGATTTAATCGGACCTGGGGGTCCCTTCGGCGGGGCGGGGGGGGAGGACCACCAGGACCTCTTCGCCCTCGGCCCTCATGTTGTACTTCTCGCGGGCGATCCGCTCGAGGGTCTCCGGATCGTTGGCCAGAGCGTCGATCTGTTGCCGCAGTTCCGCGTTGGCGGCCTCGAGGGCCTGCACTTCCTGCTCCAGGGCGGCCAGATCCCCCCGCAGGCGCAGCCAGGAGATGATCCCGTTCTCGCCCAGCTGGGAGACGACCACCAGGCCCAGGAGGATGAAGGCGATCGCCAGAAGAGCGGTGCGCCGGCCGTCGCGGCGGGCGGGCTGCTGCCCGCGGACGTAGCCGCCCATGGAGATGCCGCGGGGGTCTTGGGAACTCATGCTCCGTCATCCCTTCAGGAGTGGAGGCGGGCGGCGTCCCTGCCGCCCGCCGTCGCGAACCAGGCTAGCGCAGGTTGTAGAAGCAGCCAAGCCCGGGATATACGGCCAGGTCGTCCAGCTCCTCCTCGATGCGCAGCAGCTGGTTGTACTTGGCGATGCGGTCGCTTCGGCACAGCGAGCCGGTCTTGATCTGCCCGGCGTTCGTGGCCACGGCCAGGTCGGCGATGGTGTCGTCGCTGGTCTCGCCGCTGCGGTGGCTGACCACGTTGGTGAACCGGGCCTTCTTGGCCATCTCGATGGTCTCGAGGGTCTCGCTCACCGAACCGATCTGGTTCAGCTTGATCAGGATGCTGTTGCAGCAACCCTCGGCGATGGCCCGGCGCAGGCGCTCGGGGTTGGTCACCAGCAGGTCGTCGCCCACGATCTGGACCCGGTCGCCCAGGGCCTCGAACATCTTGCCCCAGCCCTCCCAGTCGTTCTCGTCCAGGCCGTCCTCGATGGACATGATGGGATAGTTCTCCACCAGGTCCTTGTAGAAGGCGACGAGCTCCTCCGCACCCCACTGGGCGCCCTCGGCTTCCAGGTGGTACTTGCCGTCCCTGAAGAAGCTGCTCGATGCGACGTCCAGGGCCAGAACGATGTCCTCGCCGGGCCGGTAACCGGCCTTCTCGATGGCCATCAGCAGGTAGTCCAGGGCTTCCTTGTTGCTGCCGAGATTGGGGGCGAAGCCGCCCTCGTCCCCGACGCCGGTCGACAGACCCTTCTGGTTGAGGATCTTCTTGAGGGCGTGGAAGGTCTCCGCGCCGTAGCGCAGGGCCTCGCGGAAGTTCGGCGCCCCGACGGGCATGATCATGAACTCCTGGATGTCCACGTTGTTGTCGGCGTGCGACCCGCCGTTCAGGACGTTCATCATGGGCACGGGCAGGGTGCGGGCGCTGGTGCCGCCGAGGTACTGGTACAGGGGCAGCCCCACGCTGGAGGCGGCGGCCTTGGCCACGGCGATCGAGACGCCCAGGATGGCGTTGGCGCCCAGCTTCGACTTGTTGGGGGTGCCGTCGATTTCGCACATGATGCGGTCGATGATCAACTGGTCGGTGGCGTCCAGCCCGGCCAGGGATTCCTCAAGGTCGCGCACGTTGGCCACCGCGTTCTGGACCCCCTTGCCCCCGTAACGGCCCTCGTCTCCGTCGCGCAGCTCGATGGCCTCGTGCTCGCCGGTCGACGCGCCGCTGGGCACCCCGGCCCGGCCCACGCTGCCGTCCTCGAGGAAGACGTCGACCTCGACGGTGGGATTGCCGCGCGAATCGAGGATCTCGCGGGCCTGGATCATCTCGATGAAGCTCATTGCACTGCCTCCATGGCAAGGCCCCCCGGGGGGCGCAAAGGTATTCGATCCATACGCGGGGGAGGATAGGTCCCGGTGGGAGGGGTGTCAATAGCGCTCGGGTTCGGCCGGCTGGTTCGGGCCGCTGCGGGGGCAAATCCTTTTTCGGCAACAAAATCCAATTGGTTGACCACCGGGCCCCGGTCGTCCTATTTTCGCAAGCTGGAATTCAAAGCGGAGGCGGCATGTTCGACCGGCAACAAGACCTGAAGACCATCAAGCGCTGCAAGCGGGGCGAGGAGGCGGCGTTCGCCGAGATCCTCGGCCGGTACCGCGGGCCCATCTACAACCTGTGCTACCGCATGACCCGCAACGCCGAGGACGCCCGCGACCTGGGGCAGGAGGTCTTCATCAAGGTCTTCGGCCTGCTCGACCGCTTCGACGAGAACTACGCCTTCAGCAGCTGGCTCTTCCGCATCGCCACCAACCACTGCATCGACCACCTCCGGCGCAACCGCATGCGGTTCATGTCCCTGGACGGGACCATGGGGCCGGACGGGGAGGAGTTCGAGCTGCAGCTGCCGCACGGGGGGCCCGAGCCGGACGAGGTGCTGCAGCGCCGCCAGGCCGTCGAACTGCTGACCGAGGTCATCGCCGACCTGCCGCCCCACTACAAGGCCATCACCTTGCTGCGGCACGACCAGCAGCTGAGCTACGAGGAGATCGCCGAGATCCTGCACCTGCCCCTCGGTACGGTGAAGGCGCGGATCCACCGGGCCCGCAACATGATCCAGCAGATGCTCAAGGCCCGCGCCTACGACATCTGACGGGCCCGCCGGGCCCCTCCGGGGGACCGGCGGGAAAAGAAAAAAAATGGTGCAACCCCTGAAACAACTCCCTGCCGCGCTCCGTAATCCATCCCAGGCAGGTGATCAAATCAATGTCGGGGGATACGACGCCTGCCCGATCAAGGGGTGGAAACGGGACGGCAAAATCCGGACCGTTTCCCCCCAATCTCGCTGATCGAACGGCGACCCGCAGACACGCTCCGACGGCACGGGGGGTAGGGTCGCACCGAAGGAGCCGAAACGATGAACGGCCAAGACAACAACCAGCAGGACCTGAGCTGCACCGCGTGCACCGGCACCCTGCAGGAGTACCTGGACGGGACGCTCGAGAAGACGCAGTCCCTCCGGGTCTTTCTGCATCTGCGCGACTGCGCCGCCTGC
>JAHJTW010000287.1 GCA_018829565.1 bacterium
CACGTCCTGCCGCGGGCCCGGGGCGGTACGAACAGGCCCGACAACCTGATCACCCTCTGCAGCGCTTGCCACCGGCACATCCACGACAAGGGGCCGGGGGCGCTGACACTGGGGGCGCAGGCGATGCCGGCGCCCGGGGCGACCTCGCAGGAGGGCTGAGCGAGGCTACTCGTATTCCCGGGGAACCGCGCAGATGAAGACGAAGGGCTCGTCGCCGGTATTGCGGAACTGGTGGACGTCGTGAGGAGCCACGAAGGCGAACTCGCCCGCCTCGATGGGATTGAGGTTGCCGTCGCCGTCCATCAGGGCGCCCCGGCCGCTGAGGATGAAGTTCAGATGCTCGACCTCATGGCTGTGGTGGGGGGAATGCCCTCCGGGTTCGAGCGTGAAGACCCGGAAGGAAAAGTGCGGCACGCCGTCCTCGCTGCCGAGGACGAGTTGTTTGGTGATGCCCTTGACACCTTCCATGTCGACGGATGTTTTCGCCACGTCGTCCAGCCTGCGGATGATCACGATCGGTCCTTCCTGTTGTGGGGGCGGATTCCGGAGTGTATCGTCCGACATGATAGCGCCAGGCCCGGGGGGACGCATCCCGGGAATCGGCACCTCGCCCGGCGACCTGGAATCGCCGGACCCGGCTCCGCTCACGCAACCGAAAGCGTTCGAGATGCCCGACGACCTGATCATCAACAGCGGGGTGACCATTCCGGGCGGAGAGCTCGAGATCACCGCCAGCCGGTCCTCGGGACCAGGCGGCCAGCACGTCAACACCAGCGACACGCGGATCCAGGTGCGGTGGAACGTGGCCGGATCAATCGCCCTGGGGGAGATCCAGCGGCGACGGGCCATGAGCGCCCTGGCCAGCCGTCTGACCAACGAGGGCGATCTGCTGGTCGCCTGCGACACTCACCGCAGTCAGCGCCGCAACCGGGAGGAAGCGCTGCAACGGCTCGCCGCCCTGGTGCGCCAGGCGCTGGTTCCTCCGCGCCCCCGCAAGAAGACCCGGCCCAGCGCCACTGCCCGACGCAAGAGGCTGGAGAGCAAGCGCAAGCGGTCCCAGATCAAGCAGGAGCGCAGCCGCAAGTTCAACCAGGAATAGAAATTAACCGTTCTCTGCGGTGATTTTCTTTCCGCTCCGGAACGACCCAGGCCCCCCGGGTGAACCGGGGCCAGGGAAAGGTGGGCATCATTCCTCAAATAGTGTATAATTGGTAAGGGGTTGCCTGGCGTCCTTGGCCAACGGCCCCCCAGATTATTCGCCCGGTCGACACCAGGTAGGTCACCACAGGATACAACCGGAGGGTTGGGGATCCCGTCCCGAAACCCCATGCGCCGTTCGCTCCCATTCCCCAGAGGTGATTCCGTGAAGAAGAGCTTTGCCATCATTTCGGCCCTGGCGGTCGCGACCCTGGCGGTCTGCGGTTTTCTGCTGACTTCCGGCACGACGCCCACCGACGATGACGCCTCCTGGTTCCAGACCGAGAAGGCAAGACTGGAACGCCAGTTGCAGCATGCGGAGCCCGGTTCCGCCCAGTCCTTCAAGCTGCAGATGAAGATCGACCGGATCGACGACTACCGGTCCGGCCGGCCCCAGGCCGGATTCCCCGACGAATTCTACCGGGTCCTCTACGAGATGAGGATCCCCAGCGACCGCACCACCCCCGAATATGCGCCGGGATACAAGTCGCGCGAGCTGGCCAAGACGCCCAGGCGCCCCTTCGCGGACAAGAGCGTCGTCTGGAACCAGCGTGGTCCGGGCAACGTCGCCGGCCGGGCCCGCGGCATCATCGTCGATCCCGACGATCCGTCCGGGCTGACCTGGTTCATCGCCGCAGTGGGCGGCGGAGTCTGGAAGACCGATGACGGCGGCGCGACCTGGCGCGAGCTGACGGACGAAGTCACTCAGCTGGCCGTCCAGTCCCTCGTCATGGCCCCCAGCAACCACGACGTCATCTACGCCGGGACCGGCGAGAGCTTCTTCAACATCGACACCCTCAACGGCAACGGGATCATGAAGTCCACCGACCGCGGCGAGACCTGGACCCTGCTGCCCTCCACCACGAACGACGTCCGCTGGAACAACGTCTCGCGGATCATCGTCTCGCCCACCGATCCGAACCTGGTGCTGGCCGCGACGACCACCGGTTCGTACAAGCAGCTGATCTCCACCACGTCCAGCATCTTCCGTTCCACCGACGGCGGCGCCACCTGGACCGAGGTCTATCAGGAGCTCAGCAACCGGATCCAGCAGCTCGTGGCCGACCCCAACGACTTCGACACCATGTACGCCATGGTCAACGGCTTCGGCGTGATGAAGTCCGATGACGGCGGCCTGTTCTGGTACAACTCCAGCGGCGGCATCACCGACACCACCGGCCGCTTCGAGATGGCCATCTCGCCCGTCAACTCGAACTACCTGTTCCTTTCCGCCCAGGGCGCCAGTCATTCCGAGCTCTGGGTCTCGTGGGATGCCGGCCTGAACTGGTACGAGACCTACGAGAACGGCGGCAGCGAGCCCAACTGGCTGGGAGCGCAGGGCTGGTACGACAACACGATCGTGTGCCATCCGACCATCCCCTCCATCCTGTACGTCGGCGGACCCGAGCTCTGGCGGATCCAGCTGGGCGGCATCGGGTCGCAGACCCGGACCACCACCCGCATGGCCAGCTACTCCTTCCCCCATCCGGACCACCACGGCCTGGAGATCGTCCATCCCAACGTGGGCGACTGGTTCATCCTGGGCACGAACGACGGCGGCATCACCCGGACCACCAGCCAGGAATCGGGCTTCACCATGCCCATCGGCGGGATGGTCACCACCCAGTTCTACGGCGTCGACAAGCGTCCCGGCGCCAGCGCCTACATCGGCGGCATGCAGGACAACGGCACCTGGCGGTCGCCCACCGATCCGTCGGCCACCGACGACTGGTCCTTCCAGATCGGCGGCGACGGCTACGAGACGTCCTGGCACTTCGACGATCCTTTGAAGATCATGGGCGGCTACCAGTACAACGGGCTGCAGCGCTCACTCGACGGCGGCCTCACCTGGTCGTCGGCCACCAGCGGCCTGGGCGACACCGGCAGCGGCGCCGCGCCGTTCATCACCAAGATCGGCAAGAGCATCGCGCGTCCGGACCACGTGTTCGCCGTCGGCGCCCAGGGCGTCTGGCGGTCCACGAACTTCGGCGGCAGCTGGAGTCTGGCCAGCATTCCGGTGGGCGCCTGGGGCCCCAACAACTCCTTCGCCGACGTCCGGGTTTCCGGCGCCGATCCCGACGTCGTCTGGGCCGGCATCCGGATGGACGGCGACGGCGACATCATCGTCTCGACCGATGGCGGCGTGTCGTTCACCTCGACCACCGACTGGCCCGACGTGACCATGGGCCGTATCTCGGGCATGGCCACCCATCCGACCCAGCCCAACACCGCTTACCTTCTGTTCTCCTACGCCACCCGGCCCAAGGTCCTCAAGACCACCGACCTGGGGGCCACCTGGACGGACATCTCGGGCTTCGGAACGAATTCCAGCAGCTCCAACGGCTTCCCCGACGTGGCCGTGTACGATCTGCTGGTCTTCCCCAACGATCCGAACAAGATCTGGGTCGGGTCCGAGATCGGGCTGATCGAGTCGCTGGACGGCGGCGCCACCTGGGCCCTGGCCAACAACGGCTTCCCCGCCGTGGGCGTGTGGATGCTGAAGGCGGTCGAGGACGAGGTCGTCGTGGCCACGCACGGCCGCGGCATCTGGACCACCACGGATCCCGCGCTGACCCAGGGCCAGACCTTCAAGCCCCTGATGGAGAACCTGTTCCAGTCGCCCGCCGGGCCTCTGACCATCGAGCTGAACCTGCGCAGCGAGTACGACTCGACGCGGGTGTACGTGGACGGCTCCGTCGTCGAGACGTTCTACGCCAACGCCGAGCGGCAGCTGGAGACCGTCCAGATCCCCGTCCTGGCCGACGACACGAAGAC
>JAHJTW010000288.1 GCA_018829565.1 bacterium
CAGGGCTGCGGCCAGGGCGCTCCACAGGATCACCGCCGAAGATGTCCCGGCCAGCCAGCCGGAATGCACGCCCAGCAGCAAGGCCAGAGCCGGAACCAGGACGATGCCCCCGGCCAATCCGCTCAGTCCCGCCACCATGCCCACCATGATCCCGACCAGCAGGCCCTTCCACCACACCACGGTGGTTGCGGGGCGCGCCTTGACCTCGTTCTCGGTGAGCATGCGGATCGCCGCCAGGGTCATCAATCCGGCCAGGACCAGTTGCAGGGCCCGGCCGGGCAGCCGGGTCGCCAGGCGGGCGGCCGCCCAGCCCCCAGCCATGCTGCCGGGAATCAGGTAGGGGACCAGGCGCCAGAGGATGCGCTTCTGTCTGTGATGACGCACGATGGCCGAACCGGTCGCGAACACCGCGACGCAGAGGCTGGTGGCCATGGCGGCCTGGACGACGGAGTCCCCTGGCAGGCCCCAGCGCCGGAAGATCTCCAGCAGGACGGGCACCATCACCACCCCGCCTCCGATGCCCACGAAACCGGCCACGAATCCCGCCACCAGGCCCAGAACGAGGATCATCAGCACCAGGGGGGCCGACCAGTCCATCAGGACTCCCTCCCCGGCCGCGTGGGCAGACCCGCCCGGTGCACCAGCCAGGCCGCCGCCACGATCATCACCCCGCCCAGGATGCTCCAGGCGTCGGGGCGTTCCCCGAACATCACCAGACCGACCACCAGCGCGAAGATGACGTGGAGGTAGGTGAAGATCGAGATGCGCGAGGCGGGAGCGTGGTGATAGGCGAACGTCAATCCGTACTGGCCGCCGGCCGCGAACACGCCGGTCCCCGCCAGCGCCAGCCACTGGGCGAGCGGCACGTGAGGTGGATCGAGGATGACGAAGGGCAGGGTGGCCCCGCAGCTGACCAGGGAGAAGTAGAAGATGATGCGATTGGGATTGGCCCGGCCCTTGAGCGAGCGGACCAGCACGTAGGCCGTCCCCGCGAATCCCCCCGAGGCCAGGCCCGCCAGGGCGGGCAGCATCTGGTAGTCAAAGCTGGGCTTGATCACCAGGATCGCACCTGAGAAGGCGATCACCAGGGCGGGCAGGATCCCCTTGTTGAAAGGCTCCTTGAGGATCACCACGGCCAGGACGGCTACGAAGAAGGGGGACGTCTTGTTGAGCAGGGAGGCGTCGGCCAGCTTCAATCCGCCCAGGGCCACGAAGTAGAAGTACACCCCGCCCAGGCCGCACAACGCCCGCAGCAGCAGGGTCTTCAGGTAAGGCGTGGGACCGAAGGGGTTGCAGCGGGTCCGCAGGGCCCAGGACGAGGTGATGCCCAGGGTCACCAGGTTGCGGAAGAAGACCTTGCTGGTCACCGGGGCGTCGGCCGCGAGCTTCACCATGGCTCCCATGAGCGCGAAGCTCAGGCCCGAAAACACCATGAAGGCCATGGCGCGGGTCAGGCTGTCGGGACGGGATTCCGGGGCGACGTCAGGGGAACCCATCAGGACGACGAGGGCCGAGGAGCGGGGTCGGGAAGCATCCGCCCCGCCTCCTGCGCGGACCTGAGGATGTGGTCGCTCCAGTGGGACGCCGCCCTCGCCGACTGGCCTGTCCGGACCAGCTCGTACATCTCGTCCATCGAAGCCACCAGGGGATCGGGGGTGAATCCCGCCCTCTGCGCCGTGAACCAGTATCGCCGGGACAGGGCCTCCAGTCGCAGGACGTCCTGCCTCAGGACGGCGTTGGGGCAGGACTCGACCAGGAGCAGCCCCCAGCGGAACACAAGCTCCATCAGGGCGGTCGCCTGGTCAGGTCCCGGTCGCAAAACCTGCATCTTGCTGCGGCTCAATAGGTTGTTCAACTCCATGACCCGCTGGCCGGGGAAGGGCATGACCGTGGTCAGGGCCAGGGGGGCCAGCCGCGCCAGGACCTCCTGGAGGCCCGCGAACTCCTTGCGGCTCAAGGGGGGAACAAGGAATCCCTTGCCCAGGTCGCTCTGGAGGAACCCGCCCGCCTCGAGGTGCAGCATGGCCTCGCGCAAGGGAGTGCGGCTGATCCCGAGGTCGGCCGAAAGGTGGGTCTCGTTGATGCGGATGCCGGCCGGGAGGCGTCCGTCGGACAGACGGGCCAGGATCTCCCGCTGGACGGCCTGCCTCAGGGGTTGGCGTTCGAACATGGTCCCATCCCGGGTTGAAGGCCTTGCCGGGCCGGTCCGTTCTCTCGGGACCAGCGGCGACAAGGCATTATCACACCGGGATCAGGAAATATCCAGGCCCAACCGTATACAGTTGGCGGTCAGGGGACGACCACGGAGTTCTCGGCGTCGGAGAACCCGCTGGGAGCGTACCCATCCGCCTCCTGGTCGTTGGCCCAGACCTGTCCGTCGATGAGGTAGCGGAAGTTGTAGGGCTTGCCCTGTTCGAGGTCCAGCGTGACCTTGAATTCCCCGTTCTTGAGCTTCTGCATGGGGGTCGCCTTGGGGCTCCATTCATTGAAATCCCCTACCAGGGCCACCTTGCGGGCCTTGGGAGCGGCGTCGGGGGGCAGGCGGAAGGTCACCTTGCTGACCGGCTTCGTCTTGAGCGGGCGTTTCTGAAGACTCATGTTCTCTCCCTCGCTTGGATTCCGGAGGCCTCCAGGCCCCGAATCTGGATTCGTGTGGCCATAGGATACTCCGAACCGGCGGGGATGCAAGCGGAACGCAGTTTTTTAACAATGGGGGGTTGCACCGGGTTCCCGGAGGGCCATAATGCTCCGAGGACCACCTCGATCCGACCCCTTACTCTCGTGGAGCCGACATGTCGCACCCCTGCATTCTCGCAGCCATCCTGCTGCTGTTGCCCTGTCTGGCAGGCGCCCAGGAGGACGCCGGGACGGCCGCCACCGAAACTCCGGACACCACCCTGGTGGCCTCGCAGATCCTGCTGCTCGGCCCGCTTCCCCCCGATCCGGTCGCCCCCCCTGCGGGCCTGCTGCGGGGTTCCCAGGTCCTGGTGCCGGAAATCGAACCCGGAAGAGTCCTGCCTGCGGACGGCCAGGACGGCTGGCGCCTGCGCGAGACCGGCGCGGACGGGCGCATCGCCCTGGCCCTGCCCGGGATCTACTGGGTGGGGGCGAGGCTGCGGGCCGAGGGGCGCGCCGAGGCCGTGATCCGCCTGGACCACGGCTCGGCGGTTTACGGCAACGGCGACGAGTTGAATGCCAAGGGGCCGGGGGAGGCGGACCCCGTGCTGGAAACGGCCGTCACCCTGGATCGTGGCTGGTTGACGGTCTTCGCCCGCATCATCGTGCCCGAGGACGACCTGGGATTCGGCCTCGCGGTCGAGACCGATCCGGGGGCCGGAGTCCGGTGGACCCTCGAACCGGACGACGCGTGGACTCGTTTCGCGGACACCGCCGGACTGGCGACGATCGGCAGCCTCGCGGTCGCGGACGAGGGGCGCTACCTGGCCCGCCGCATCCATCGCCGCACCGAGGGGATCGACCGCCTGGACGTCTTCGACGGCGACGGCTACCTGGTGGCTGCCGACGCCTGCGGCTCGGGCGCCCGGCCGCTCGGCTTCATGCCCGGCGACCATCGCCTGCTGGTCCGCCGGGGGTCCGACCTGCTGCTGTGGGCGGTGCCCGCCGGCGCGCCGGAAGTCCTGCTCGATGACGAACCTGGGCTGGGATTCGTCAAGACCGACGGTGAGGGCAGGCGCCTGCTGTTCGCCTCGGACAAGGGATTCGACGCCGGGACACCCGCAGAGGGCCCGGGCCGTCGGTACACCGCCCTGCGGGAACGCATCGCCGATTTCGGGCCCGCGGGCCACCTGCACCTGCTCGACCTCGAAACGGGTCTGCGCCGGGTTCTGACCCGGCCCGGGGACTTCGTCCTGGACGATGCGGTTTTCACCGCCGACGGACGAGCCGTGATCTACGGCCGCACCCTGCCGCAGGCCGCTCGTCCCTGGTTCTTCTCCGAGATCCGGCGGATCGACCTGGCGGCCGGCACCGACGAGTTGCTGGCGGTCTTCACCTCGGGCTGGGAGGTCAGACCCGGGCACTTCGCCGCCGCCCCGGACGGCAGGACCCTGGTGTTCCTGGGCCCGCCGGCCGAGATCGGCGACTACGGGAGCGGCGGTCCCCAGCACAACGTCTACAACAAGCAGGTGTGGACCCTGGACCTGGAGTCGGCCGCGGTGCGGCGGGTGACGCAGGGGGAATCCTACAGCTTCGACGGGGGCGGAGGCACTCCGGTGTTCGACGCCGAGGGCAGGTTGCTGATCAGGGTCACCGATCAATCCGGCATCCGGCTGGTCCGCATGACCCGGGACGGCGGCCGCTGGACGACTCGCGTGCTGCCCCGGAACGGGGACAGCCTGGATGACCTCGCCGTCAGTCCCGATGCGGGCTCGGTGGCCTACACGGGCAGCAGTCCCGACGCGCCCGAGATCCTGTACCTGGGGAGAACCGGCGAGGCCGGCGCGCCCGTCGAGGATCCCAACGAGGACCTCGGCGGCAGGATCAGGTGGTCCCCCGCGGAATCCCTGGCCTTCACGGGCCCGGGCGGCGAGACCATCGACGCCTGGCTCCATCCCCCCCTCGTGATGGACGCGGACGGCGGCGCCCGCTTCGGAGCGCCGGCAGGGGGGAAGGCCCCGCTGGTCGTGTACTACTACGGCGGTTCGGCGGCGACCCTGCGGACCTTCAACACCACCTTCCAGTTCTTCGCAGCGAACGGTTACGCCGTCCTGGTGGTCAACCCCCGGGGCGCCGCCGGCTGGGGCGAAGCCTTCGCCGACCACCACGCCGGGGACTGGGGACCGCTCGCCGCGGCGGACATCATGGCGGCCACCCGGCACGCCCTGGCGGAGCGCCCCTATCTCGACGGGAGCCGCGTGGGGATCTACGGGGGATCCTACGGCGGCTTCATGACCAACTACCTGGTGACCCACACCGGCATGTACGCCGCCGCCGTCAGCATGTACGGGATCAGCGATCTGGCCACCTACTGGGGCCAGGGGGCCTGGGGCGTCACCTACGGGGACATGGCCCTGGGCGGGCGCAACCCCTGGGACGATCCGGGGTACTTCACCGCCAACTCGCCCCTGTTCGGGGCGGATCAGGTGCGCACGCCGCTGCTGCTGCTCCATGGCCAGTCCGACGGCAACGTCACCCCCGGCGAATCGGCCCAGCTCTTCACGGCGCTGTCGGTGCTGGACAAGCCGGTGGAGATGGTCCTGTTCCCCGGCGAGGACCACGGCATCAGCGGATCCTGGGACAACCGCGTGGCCCACCGCACGATGATGCTCGAGTGGTTCGACCGCTGGCTGAAGGACCGGCCCGAGGCCTGGGAAGCCCGGTGGAAGTGAGGCGCAGCCCGAAGGGTCGGGGGAGCGCGGGGGGCAGCCGGGTCCGTGCGCTCCTGGTCCTGGTGACCCTGGTCCCTGCGATCCTGGTTCCCGCGATCCTGGCGCCGGCGGGCTGTTCCGGCCCCGAGCCGCCGGGAAAGGAGGGGGGCCTGCCGCGGGTCCTGATCATCGGGGATTCCATCTCCATCGGGTACACGCCCCACGTGACCGAGGCCCTGGCCGGCCGGGCCGTGGTGGTCCACAATCCCGGCAACGCCCAGCACACCGCAACCGGTCTGAAGGAGCTGGACGGCTGGCTGGGCGACGGCCGCTGGGACGTCATCCACTTCAACTGGGGGCTATGGGATCTCTGCTACAAGCGGTCCCGGTTCCTGCGCGGCAGCGTCCGGGACAGGGAAAAGGGCACGGTCCTGGTCGATCTGGACCGTTACGAGGCCAACCTCGCCGAGCTGACGGCTCGCCTGCAGAAGACCGGGGCCACCCTGATCTGGGCCACCACCACGGTGGTGCCCGAGGGGGATGCCGGCCGCTTTCCCGGTGACGACCTGCGCTACAACGAGGCCGCGGCCCGCGTCATGCGGGCCGCCGGGGTGACCGTCAACGACCTGAACGCCGCATCCCGCGAGTTCCCCCCGGAGCTCTTCGTGCAGCCCGGGGACGTCCACTTCACCGATGAAGGCTACCGGCGACTGGCAAATCACGTCAGCGCAGCCATTTCCGAGGTTCTGCCCTGATCGGCGCCGTTCCGGCCCGCCCCCTGCAAGTTTTTCCCTGCAAGCCTGCTTACGGAAGCAAAAGGAACGACAGGACACAGGGGAAAGGGCAAAACACAAGACGCGCACGATGCGGATTGGAAATTGCCCGACGAGGTAGAAGCCATGAGTGAACTCCGCCATCTGCTCGAATACCGGGGGGACAACATCTTCACCGCCATGGGGGCGTGCCCTTCGGTCTGTGCGGCCTACAAGCTGCTGCTTGACGGGGACCACGAAGGGGCCGAGCAACGGTTCCGGCGCATCCTCAAGGACAATCCCGAAGACCACGAGGCCCTGGCCGGACTGGCGGTCTGCGTCGCCGAGGACGGCGGCAAGTTCCTGACCGCCGAAAAGCTCGCCAAGAAGGCGACGAACATGGACAGGAAGTCCGCGGCGGGATACATCGCCCTGGGATACATCAACCTGCGGGGCGGCCGGCTGCAGGACGGCTACGGATACCTGATGAAGGCGAAGCACCTGGCGCCGAAGGATCCCCGGCTCCAGGCCGGGTTCGCCATCTACGACCGCGAGCGTCCTCCCGTCATCACCGGCCTGTCCCGGCTGCACCCGGTGAACCGGACCCTGAACGGGGTGCGCAACCTGCGGCGGAATCCGGCCGCCATGGCGCTGGCCGTCGTCGGCACCCTCGGCTGCCTCTACCTCGCGACAAACCTGGTGGCCTGACGGGGCCTACTTCCCGCCTTCCGGCGCGGCCGTCCTCATGGGCAGGCCGCGCCCGCTCGTCAGGTACATGGCGTAGGTCCCCAGCCAGTGTCCCCCTGCATAGAACTCCCCGGTGACCGCCGCGAGCCCCGCCTGGCGGTGGGCACCGGCCGCGGCGATCAGCGCCCCGAGGCGCGGATCGCCTGCGGGCAGGCCGGCGGCGATGCCCTCGAGCATCCAGGCGCGGCTCAGGTTCAGGCCGTCCAGGTGGGCCAGCTTGCCGTCGCTACGGTCGGTGACCAGAGCGACGGGCAGCCAGGCCGATCCGCCGTCGGAGGGAACCTGGGGCAGGAAGGCGTCCAGCCAGCCGGCGAACGCGGCGGGATCGAGCACCCGACGCATCAGGTCGGCCTCGGCCAGGGCGGGGGAGAGGAAGTCCTGTCCCGAGGGCTCGAAGGCCAGGTCGACGCCCCGGTCGGGGAGGTAGAGGCGGCGGGCGGTCTCCTCGACCAGGCCGGCCAGTTCCTGGTCGTCCGCATCGCGGGCGTAGTCGAGGACCAGACCGAAGGCGAACGCGGTCTGGCTGTGCTCCCCGGTGCGGATGGGATAGGCCAGCTTGGGCAACCAGTCGGACAGCCGCGTGACGCAGGCGGCTTCCAGCGGCGCCAGGGCCGCGGACCAGCGGGCTGCGCCGGGCTCGTCCCACTCCCGGAGCTCGGCCGCCAGTTGCAGCAGCCAGGCCAGACCGTAGGGCCGCTCCCAGGAGGCGCGGTCGGGCCCGAGCAGGTAGGCCGTCTCGGCGGCGAGGTTTTCGGGTGTCAGATGGGCGTCCAGGATGGCCCGGGCCTCCGGCGCCAGCTCGTGGGCAGGATGGAGGCGGGCGAACCGGGCCAGCAGCCAGTGCCCGTGCACGCTGGAATGCCAGTCGAAGCACCCGAAGAAGGCGGGGTAGAGGGAGCGGGGGGTGCCCTGATCCTCATCCGACTGCATGACGTGGGCGATCTTGTTGGGGTATTCCTGGACGGCGCATTCCAGGGCCAGGCGTACGAAGGGCGCCGCCTGGTCGGCGGTGAACCCCGAGGCGCCGGCGGCGGCGGGGGCGAACATGAGAATCAGGGCCAGTCGGCGAAACATGGGGGCCTCCGGGTACGGGTTCGGGGTCCGAAAACACCAAAAAAAACATGGTGCCCCAGATCGATCATTCTGTATAATCATATCCATGGACGGTTCGACCGTCCCGTGCCCGACTCACACGGATGTGTGACGGTCCTGAAGGCCAGGGCGGCCCAGGGGGCCGGGCGAGGTGGGTCTCGCCGCGGATGACACGCCCGATAAGGAGGTGATCCAGTGGGTAGTCATAGATCCGGCTCAGTGGAGGTGGTGTCCCTGCTGTGACGGGGCCTCTCCAGAGCGTGGTTTAGATGGATGACCCCTGAGCGGGGGAACCCAACACCACCGAAGCTGATGCATCAGGGCGCCGGCGTGAAAACGTCGGCGCCCTTGCCGTCGGGGCCGGATCCGCGCTCGACTCCGGGCCGCCCTGATCAGGGCATCTGGATGCCGCCGCTCACCGGAATGTAGGCGCCGCTGACGAAGCCGCATTCATCCCCC
Organism: bacterium; assembly: GCA_018829565.1. Classification (GTDB taxonomy): domain Bacteria; phylum Krumholzibacteriota; class Krumholzibacteriia; order LZORAL124-64-63; family LZORAL124-64-63; genus JAHJTW01. The sequence continues at coordinate 8,378 of JAHJTW010000288.1, forward strand.
GCCAGCGCAGCCACCAGGCCCGCCACGTCCTCCGCCTCGCCCACCCGCCGCATGGGGGTCATGCCGGCGATGGCCCGGACCTGGTCCTCGGGCATGTGGGCGGTGGCGTCGGTCCTGGTCAGACCAGGGGCCACGGTGTTGACGCGGATCCCGTGGGGACCGAGTTCGAAGGCCAGGGACTTCATCAGTCCATCCACGGCCGACTTGCTGGTGGTGTGGGCGCTGAACCCGAACGCGGGATAGCGGGAGAGGCCGCTGCTGATCCCGATGATGCAACCGGTGCGGCGGGCGATCATCGCGGGCATGACGGACTGGGCGGGCAGGAAGAAGCTGCGCATCTCGTCCAGCACCTTCGTCTCGAATTCCTCCTGGCTGAGTTCGTGGACCGGTTTCCAGGGAACGCTGGGCCCGGCGTTGAGCACGAGGATGTCGAGGGGGCCGAGGGCCCTGGCTGCCCCCTCCACCATCCTGCGGACCTGCCCGGCGTCCCGCACGTCTGCCTGCAGGGCCACGGCCTTGCCGCCGGCCGTGGCGATCTCGCCCGCGATCTTCTCGGCGGCTTCTCTGCTGCTCACGTAGTTCACGGCGACCGCGGCGCCGTGGGCCGCCAGTGCCCGGGCGCAGGCTGCGCCGATGCCCCGGCTGGCGCCGGTGACCAGTGCCGTTTTTCCTTCCAGATGCATGATGCCTCCTGATCGGGTGGGGATGGGGGTCCGCTGGATTCCGTCACAGTTTATGGTCGGTGCGGGCGAACCGAAACCGGTCGGCTTCGGCGGCCACGCGGCGCCGGAAGCCCGGCGAGGCGAGCTCTTCCTTCAAGGCCGGGCTGACCGGCAGGATCATCAGGTCGGGGATCCAGACGGCCGGTGCTGCGGCCGCCGTGTCGCGGATCCGGCCTCCATCCACCGCCCGGCTGGCCTCGCCGAACCGCAGGCCGCGGGTCGCCCGCTGGAAGGCCTCGAAGCGGGCCTGGCTCGCCGGGTCGGGGAACACGCCCTGGGGCTGGGACAGGCTGGCCATGTGGAAGTGGCTGGGAGTGAAGGCCAGCCCGTCCAGGCCGAGCCGCTCGCAGACCACGTAGAGCACCGCCGCCGTGTCGCGCAGCAGACCCAGGCCGGGGTGCTTCTGACCCGGCAACAGGGGGCGGGACATCTCGAAGCTGCTGCGTGCGTCCTGGATCAGCAGCCACTCGACCACCAGGAATCCCGATCCCGGCCGCAACGCGCGATCGACGCGCAGCCTGACCTCGAAGATGGCCAGACCCGGATCCTCGCCGGTGGAGATGCGCAGGGTGTGCCCAAGGGGATCGTCCAGGTCGATGGTCACCATCATGTCCTGGAATCCGAGCCGGCGCAGCCGGTCCATGAGACCGAACTCCTCGAGGGCGAGCTCGATGCCGTGGCGGCTGAAGGCGCCCAGGAAGAGGGTGTCCCTGATTGGACCGATCCCGCCGAACTCCTCCTCGCGCAACCCCCAGTCGTCCTCGTCCGGGGAGGCGGCCGAGGGCCCGGCGGGTTCCTTCGTCGCGGGGCCCCGCCCTGCCCGCTTCATCAGCCTGGTGAGCCGCCGGTAGTGGTCCACCGGCAGTTCCATCTCCACGGGAATGTCCAGTTCGCTGCGCCCGCTCAGCAGCCAGGAGAAGTAGGCCGCGCCGTGGCGCCAGGCCGCGGGCCCGTACCCCCCGGCCAGCAGGATCACCGTGGGGATGGGAGGGAACTCGCCGGCGGGGGGGCGAACCATCTCGGTCACCATCCGGTCGCGGGCCAGCATCCCCTCCAGGGAGATGCGCCAGTCGCCCAGCTTGTCGCCGACTCCCGGGTCGCTCCCCGCCAGGTAGAACACCAGGCCCGGCCGGAACCTGGCGAAGACCGCCGGCAGGTTTTCCCGGATGGCGGCCAGGTATGCG
>JAHJTW010000289.1 GCA_018829565.1 bacterium
CAACGGGGTGCTGTTCCCGGTCCGCCAGGACGGCCGTTACCTGCTCCTGGAAAGACCGAACAAGAAGATCCACCGGGACATGCCGGCCACCGGAGACGCCATCGTGCTGAGCAGTTCACCCGACCTGGTCCACTGGCGCACCGAAGGCGTGGTCCTGAAGGGCCGCCCCCACTTCTGGGACGAACTGATCGGCTCGGGGCCGCCGCCGGTGCTCACGGAGCACGGCTGGCTCCACCTCTACCACGGCGTGGCCACCCACTTCCAGGCCGCCAACATCTACCAGGTGGGCGCCGTCCTGCTGGACCGCGACGACCCCACCCGGGTCCTGGCCCGGACGGACGAGAACCTCCTGGAGCCCCGCGAGCTGTGGGAGCTGACCGGGCAGGTCCCCAGCGTCGTCTTCCCCTCGGGGATGTTCCTGGCCGAGGGCCGCGTCCACCTCTTCTACGGCGCCGCCGACACGGCCGTCGGGTACGCCGTCTCGTCCCTGGACCGGCTCGTGGCCGCCTGCAGGCCCGTGAAGCGCCGTGCCGAAGGGGAGTGACGTGGAGACAGCCCCCCGCCGGGCCTTCCTGGTCTCGCACACGCACTGGGATCGCGAGTGGTACCTGACCCGGCACCGGTTCCACGTGGACCTGGTGGCGGTGGTCGACCGCATCCTCGACGCGCTGGACGACGACCCCGCCTACCGGCACTTCGTCCTGGACGGGCAGACCGCCGTCCTGGAGGACTACCTGGCCACGGTCCCCGAGCGGACGGACCGGGTGCGCGCCCTGATCAGCACCGGCAGGCTCTCCGTCGGGCCCTGGTTCATCCTGCCCGACGAGTTCCTGGTCTCGGGCGAAGCCACCGTCCGCAACCTCCGGTTCGGCGCCCGGACCCCGGCGGCCGCGGGGCGCATCCAGCCGGTCGGGTACATGCCCGACAGCTTCGGCCACGTCGCCCAGCTACCTCAGATCCTGCGGCTCGCCGGCCTGGACAGCTTCATCTTCACCCGCGGACTGGGCGACGAGGCGGCGGACCTGGGCTGGCTCTTCCGCTGGGCCGCCCCCGACGGCTCCGAGGTCCTGGCGGTCAACCAGTGCGAGGGCTACTGCAACGCCGGGGGCCTGGGCTTCGCGGAGATCTGGCACGCCCACACCCGGCGCAAGGTCGAGACCAGCCGGGCCGTCGAACGCGTGAGCGCCCTGTTCGCCGCGATGGCCGGCCGGGCGGGCGCCGATCCGGCCCTCCTGAACAACGGCTGCGACCACTTCCCTCCCCAGCAGGACTTCGGGGCCGTCATGGCTGCGCTCGCGGAGGCCTTCCCTGCCACCGAATGGCGGCACGGGTCCTTCATGGACTTCCTGGATGCGGCCCGCGGGGAGCTTCCGGACCAGCGCCGCCCCCGGCACGCGGGGGAACTGCTGGGATCGCGCGATCACCCCATCCTGTCGGGGGTGTGGTCCGCCCGGATGTACCTCAAGCAGCAGAACGAGCGCTGTCAGACGCTGCTGACCCGCTGTTTCGAACCGGCGGCGGCCGGGGAGCACTTCCTGGCCGGCGGCGCCTGGCCCGGTGGTCTTCTGCAGGACGCCTGGCGCACGCTGCTGCTGAACCATCCTCACGATTCCATCTGCGGGTGCAGCATCGACGCGGTCCACCTGGACATGGAGACCCGTTTCGCGGCGGTGCGCCAGACCGCCGAGCAGTGGCTGTCCCGCTTCATGGACCGGCTGGCCCCGCTCTTCGGGACGACCGAAGAGCACGACCGCTCGGTCGTGGTGTCGGTCCTGAACCCCCTGCCGTTCCGCCGGTCCGAGGTCGTGGACCGCCTGCTGGTCCTGCAGCCGCTCGGCTTCGACCTGGACCATCTGCGCCTGGTGGACGAGCAGGGCCGCGAGGTGCCCTGCGAGATCCTCGACCGCCGCTTCGTCGAGAGGTTCTGGGGGATCGATTACCGCAGGGAGCTGTCCTGCGACGACCAGCTGGACCAGCTGCAGGTCTATCTGGACCGGTTCGGCGACCGCATCCTGGGCGACGAGTCCGACCGCGACACCCGGGACTGCTTCGTGCACCTGCGCTTCCTGGCCGCCGACCTGCCCGCCTGCGGGCACGCCCGGTTCTTCCTGCGCGACGACCGCAAGCCGGCGCCGCCCCAACCGGAGGCTCCCGTCCTTGTCTCCCGGTCCGACGAAGGCGCCGTCCTGGACAACGGGATCATCGCCGCCGTGCTGCACCCCGACGGCACGATCGATCTCGGCGACCGCCGCAGCGGCCGCACCTGGTCCGGATTGAACCTGCTGGAGGACCGGGAGGACCGCGGCGACGAGTACGACTGGTGCCCCTGCCCCACCGGCGGCCAGGTCTTCAGCGCCGGCTGCGAGGGCAAGGTCGTCATCCTCGACCGGGGCGGCCTCAAGGGGGCCGCCGAGACCCGGTTCCGCTGGAGCTTGCCGCGCGCCCTGCGCCCCGATCGCCTGGGCCGCGAGGACCGCACCGTGCCCTGCGACGTGACCGTGCGCATCGAACTGGATGCGGGCGGCGACCGGCTGGACGTCACGACCTGGTTCTCCAACCGCGCCCGCGACCACCGTCTGCGCGCCTGGTTCCCCACGGGACTGGAAACCGGCCACGTCGTCTCGGACGGCCACTTCTACCTGAACCGGCGTCCCCTGGAGCGGCCCCGAGGCGACAACTGGGCCCAGCCGGCGCCGGCGACCTGGCCCCAGCAGGACTTCAGCCTCCTCGATGACGGATCGGCGGGGCTGGCCATCCTCAACCGCGGACTGCCCGAGTTCGAGACGTGGGCCGGCCCGGACGGCGGCGCGGTCTTCGCCCTGACGCTCCTGCGGTGCGTGGACTGGCTGTCCCGGGACGATCTGCCGACGCGCAACGACCTCAACGCCGGGCCCACCCTCTTCACGCCGGGAGCGCAGTGCCTCGACGCCCAGGTCTTCCACTACGCGCTGATGCCCTTCGCTGGCGACCCCCTGGCCGCCGGGATCAGGGAGGCGAGCGAACGGTTCCGGACTCCCCCCTTGACCGGACAGGGGGTGGCCGAGGGCGGCCGCCCCGGCGGCGGATCACTCCTGGAGAAGACCGATCCCCGGACCGCCGTCACGGCCGTCACCCGTGCGGAAAAGGGTGGCCGCCTGCTCGTGAGATTGTACAATCAGTCCCCGGCATCGACCATCGAGCGCCTGGATCTCGGCTTCGCCGCCCTGGACGCTCTGAAGCTCGGGATCCTCGAGGATCCCTTGCCGCTGGACCGGGACCCTGCGGCCGTCGTCCGGGGGGGACGGCAGATCGTCGTTCCCCTGGCCCCCCATGAGATCGCCACCGTCGCCATCGAACCAGCCACCGAGGAAGACCAATGACCACACGCAGAGAATTCCTCATCGGAACGGGTGCCGGTCTGGCCGCGCTGGGCGCGGCGGGCCTGGGCCGGGGGCAGGATCCCGAACGCATCTGGCCCACCGCCGAGATCATCGCCGACTCCCTCGACCAGCCCCGGGACGCGCCCTTCGTGGTGAGCACCTGGAACCACGGGCTGCCGGCCAACCTGGCGGCCTGGGAGATCCTGTCGCGGGGAGGCCCGGCCCTGGACGCGGTGGAATCGGGAGTGAGGGTCACCGAGGCCGACCCCGAGGTCGATTCGGTCGGCTACGGCGGCCGACCCGACCGCGAGGGCCACGTCACCCTCGACGCCTGCATCATGGACCAGCACGGGAACGCCGGCTCGGTCGCCTTCCTGCAGGACATCATGCATCCCATCTCGGTGGCGCGCCTGGTGATGGAGAAGACCCCCCACGTCATGCTGGTGGGGCAGGGCGCCCGCCACTTCGCCGAGGAGAACGGATTCCAGCCCCGGAATCTCCTGACGCCCCGCGCCGAACGGGACTGGAAGGAATGGCTGAAGACGGCGGAATACCATCCCTGGGCTCCGGCCTCCGATCCCAGCCACGACACCATCAGCATGCTGGCCATGGATCAGGGCGGCGACCTCAGCGGCGCCTGCACGACCAGCGGGCTGGCCTACAAGATGCACGGCCGGGTGGGCGACAGTCCCATCATCGGAGCGGCCCTGTTCGTGGACAACGAGGTGGGCGCGGCCTGCGCCACGGGCGTCGGTGAAGAGGTCATGAAGACGGTCGGCAGCTTCCTCATCGTGGAACTGATGAGGCAGGGCATGAGCCCGGCCGAGGCCTGCCACGAGGCCATCGCCCGGATCGTGCGCAAGAACCCCGCCTGGCGTGACCTCCAGGTGGGTTACGTGGCCTTCGACCGCAAGGGCCGGATCGGCTCGTTCGCCATCCTGCCGGGATTCCAGTACGCGGTGATGGACCAGGAAGGGAACCGGCTGGTGGATTCCCCCAGCTGGAAGTGACGGGGCGGGCCGGGGATCAGGGATTTACACGGCCCAGGAATTCCGTGGACCAGCCGGCCGGCATCCGGCCGTCGAGTGAGACCAGCGCCAGCGCGAGATCCCCCTCGATCCACACCCGGGCCTCCCGCCCCCAGGCTTCGCCCTGGAAAACGGTGCGGCCGCCAATGACCGAGGAGTCGGCGCCCTTCAGCTCGAGGTTGGCCGCGGGCACCCCGAACAGGATGGTGCGCGAACCGTCCTCGCCCAGGTAGGAGGCCATGGCCGACAACCGGCCGACCGTGTGCCAGACGCGCCCGCCTTCCAGGGCGAACTCGTTCCCGGTCTGCGGCAGTTCGATGGGAAAGCTGAGCGACTCGCTCAGCCACGCCGAAAGGTCCGCCTCGTCGGACATGGCGACCTCCAGGGGCCGGCCGATGCGCTCGATCAGGTAGTGGTCGTGGGTGACGTCCTCGATGTACATCCCTATGGTGCGTTCGACTTGCGTGTTGCCGCCGAAGTCGCCCAGGACGTAGCGGCCGCCCGAGATAAAGCCGAGCACCAGCGAGGCGGCGAGCGCGGTGGGATAGATCAACTTGCGCCATCTGGGCAGCATGGGCAGGACGACGCCGCGGGGAGCGGCGCCGCCACCGGGCGTCGCCTCGGCTTCGAGGCTCGCCAGCAGCTTCAGCTTGAGCGGCGAAGGCATGACCGCCCGGGATGCGGGGAGCCCCCTCAACCGGTCCCCCAGAACCGCGACCCCTTCCAGGTGGGCCCGGCAGTGAGGGCAGTCCGCCACGTGGGCGGAGGCCGGCTCGTCCCGGCGTTCGCGGTGGTCGCCTTCCTGGATCATTCTGCACAGGCTGCCGTCCACGCTCACTCCCTCGATTCCGTTCCTTGTGCGATCCGCCGGCCTGCCGTGGCCAGCAGCTTTCCGTACAGGACCTTGCGGGCCCGGTGAAGGCCCGACCGCAGGGTGCCGGGTCCGATGCCCAGACCCTCGGCGGCCTCGTCGTAGCTCCAGCCCTCCACGTCGACCAGCTGGACGGACATCCTCCAGCGCGGCGGGAGCTCCTTGAGGGCCTGCTCGATCTCGTCGTCGAAGGCCTCGCGGATGATCGCCGGCTGCCAGTCGACCTGCGCGCCCGCCGTCTCCGCTTCCTCGATCAGATCATCGTCCCAGCCGGCCTCGCCCTTGCGAGCGCGGGACCGCCAGTGGTCCCGGCAGGTGTTCTGGACGATCCTGGCCAGCCAGCTGCGGCTGTTCGAACCGGGCGCCAGTCCCCCGAAACCCCGGACCGCCTTCAGGAACGCATCCTGGGCGACGTCGTCGGCGACGTCGGCGTCGCAGCACACGCTGCGCGCCATCCGGTACAATACGTCCAGGTGGGGTACGATCTCGGCTTCGAAGCGAAGCTTCTCCGGGGCGGACAGGTGGGGCGACACCGGGTGCAGGTCCTTCGTCTGACGGGTCCATTCTCCCTCGGGACCATTGTAACCCATCCCCTCCGGTCTTCGCTACCCCAA
>JAHJTW010000290.1 GCA_018829565.1 bacterium
CCGCCTCGAGGGCCGAGCCCATGGATGCCAGGGCCTCCAGGGTGTTGCCCTCGAGCGCGGCCTTGCGGGCCCGCTGGTAGTTCAGGGCGCCGGCCATGGGGTCGTCCAGGCGGGGCGGGCGCTGGGGAGAGCCCGCGGCCGGGACCGTCGATGCCTTGGCGACGGGCAGGAGAGTGCGGCTGAACCCTCCGCCGGGTTGGGAGGAAGCCTGCTCCGTCCCCGCCGCGGTGGTGGTCAGGGTGTCCAGGGGCGCGGGGACCGCGGAGGCTCCGGCGGCGCCCAGCCCGAGCAGGAGAACGGCCGCGACCCATATCCAGGGATGCGCCCCGGCTCCCTTGTTCGGCATGGAAATTCTCATGTTCGGCATCGTCCCTGCATTTCGAAGGTTGAATCCGGAGGCCGGACGCAGGATGATCGGCCGCGTCAGGACTCCTGCCTGGGGACGGTTGCACCGTCTCGAACGCAGGCCAGGGTTCCTTTCCCGTTATCGTTCGGAAATCCTCACGGATTTAGGCTTTTGTTGTTTCGTGGCAGAAACGTCCCGCCGGCACCGGAGGATTCCCCGTGCTCTTCAGTCCCCTCAGCTGGCCCCGGAAGCACCGTATGATCCTGGCCCTGGCAGGCCTTTGCGGGCTGTTCGGGATCATCCTGGAATACGGAACCTATCCGACGCCTCGCCTCCGGATCGCCGCCGATATCCTCAGCTGGACGGCGCTGGGACTGTTCTTGATTTCCGAGTTCATGGCGGCCCGGTCGGCGCCCAGTCTGACCCGGTACCTGCGCCTGCACTGGCCGACCTTCGTCCTGGCGGTCCTGCTGGTGGCCAAGGCCGCCCTGCTGGTGGCGGGGTCCGGCAGCACCTGGGCCGCGCGGCTCATCGACCTGATGAAGGTCGATTCGGTGACCCGGGCCTACCTGGTCATCGTCCAGATCCTGATGGTGGTGGTCTTCGCGGTCGAACTGCCGCACCTGCACCGGCGATTCGCCAGCCTGAAGGTCCGGCCCGCCGCCGCTTTCGTCCTGGCCTTCCTGGGCCTGATCCTGGCGGGGGCCGGCCTGCTGATGCTGCCCAGGGCCACCCCTCCGGGGCTGCCCCTCGGTCCGGTCGACGCCCTTTTCACCTCCACCAGCGCGGTCTGCATCACCGGCCTGATCGTCCGGGATACGGCCACGGGCTTCACCACCTTCGGCCAGGCCATCATCCTGTGCCTGATCCAGCTGGGCGGCCTGGGCATCATGAGTCTGACCGCCGCGCTGAGCCTGCTGGTCGGCCGGGGCATCGGGGTCCGGGAAAGCCGCCTGCTGCGCGAGGTGTTTCCCGTTCCGGTGATGGGGGCGGCGGGAGGGATCATCCGGCAGATCATCCTGATGACCATCCTGTTCGAGGCGGTCGGCGCCGTGCTGATCTACCGGGGACTGGGGGGGGCTGCCTGGACGGACGGTCCCCTGTGGTTCACGGCGGTCTTCCATTCCGTCAGCGCCTTCTGCAATGCAGGGTTCAGCACCTTCAGCGATTCCCTGGCGGGACCTGCCGCGGGCAAACCGCTGGTCCTGGGGACGATCACCCTGCTGCTGGTCGTCGGGGGCCTGGGATTCGGAGTCGTGACCCAGCTGGCGGCATGGCTCAGGGGCCGGGCCCTGGGCAAGGTCGGACCGGACAACCGTCTGGGACTGCACAGCCGGGTGGTCTTGATCCTTTCGGCCGGCCTGCTGGCGGGTGGCGGCATCCTCCTGGGCGCGCTGGAGTGGGGCGGGGCCCTGGACGGGCGGCCCTGGGGAGACCGGGTCCTGCACGCCGTCTTCCAGTCCGCGACCTGCCGCACCGCGGGCTTCAACACTCTCGATCTGGCCACCCTGTCCGAGGCTTCCATCCTGCTGATGATCGTCCTGATGTTCATCGGGGGAGCGCCGGGTTCGACCGCAGGCGGGGTCAAGGTGACGACCATCGCCATCGGCTGGGCCAACCTGAAGGCTCTGGTGCGTGGATCGCCCCGGGGGCGCCTGGGCGGCCGGGAGTTGGACCCCGTGCACGTCCAGAGGGCGATGCTGGTCCTGTCGGCCGGCTTCGCCTGCGTGGCCGTCGGTCTGTTCATCCTCCTGGTCACCGAGGGGCGGACCCTCCAGGTGACGGCTTTCGAGGTCGTCTCCGCCCTGGGAACGGTGGGGCTGAGTCTGGGCCTGACGCCCGAGCTCAGCCTGCCCGGACGGTTCGTGATCATGGCCCTGATGTTCATCGGGAGGCTGGGGCCCCTGACCCTGGCCGGCAGCCTGACCGGTGCAGAAAAGGAATCCCGGGTCCGGCTGCCGCGCGGCCGGATCCTGATCGGTTGAATCCGGCGGTCGGACCTGTCCGGCCGCCGTCAACGAAAGCGGAAGAGATGCTCAAGATCGCGGTACTGGGACTGGGAAAGTTCGGCTCCACGCTGGCCGTCGAGCTGTCGCGGGGCGGGGCCGAGGTGCTGGCCATCGACCGGAACCCGCGGCTCATGGAGGCCGTGGCGGACCATGTGTCGGTGGCCGTGGGATTCGACGCGACGGACCTGGCGAACCTTCAGGCCTACGACGTCCAGAACATGGACGTGGCCATCGTGGCCATCGGCTCGAATTTCGAGGCCTCGGTCCTGATCACCATGCACTGCAAGCAGCTGGGCGTCGACCAGGTCTACGCGAAGGCCCTCAACGACATGCAGGAAGCGGTGCTGCTCAAGGTCGGCGCCGACCATGTGGTCAAGCCGGAGGAGGACATGGCCGGGAGGTTGTCGGAGCACATCCTGCACCACAGCGTGGTGGACTTCGTGGAGCTGCCGGAGGGCTTCAGCCTCCGCCGGATCCCGGTGCCCTCCGACTGGACGGGCAGGACCCTGGAGGAACTGGACCTCCGGACGAGGCACAAGATCAACCTGATCCAGGTCCTCAGGCCCATCCCCGGGGATGCGGACGGGGCCGTGGAGAAGACCCCCCTGCCCACGCGGGATTTCGTGCTCGCGGCAGGAGACATGGTGGATGTCGTGGGGCCGGACAAGGTGCTGGCCCGCTGGGCGTGAGGGACCCCGGCCATCCTCCCAAAAAAACCCTTGTCGGAGCTGCCGCCCGGCGGCTACCTTTGCGGAGTAGATATCAATTGTCAGCGGCAGGGAACCCCACGGAGCCGCCGTTGTTTCGTCGTGAGCGGGGGAGGCTCCCCGTCTTCACCATGCAAAGGAGTGATCATGTTCGACCGCAAAACCCTGAACCTGGTGCGCAGCATCGCCCTGCTCGGCCTGCTGGCCTCGGTCCTGGTCCTGGGGGGCTGTTCTTCCTGCAAGGACTTCGAACTGCAGATCGACCAGCTCAACGCCCAGGTCGCCGCCCTCCAGCAGGACATCGCCGACCGGGAAGCGGTGATCACCGAACGGGATCAGATCGCCGAGGAACTCCGCGGAAACCTCAAGGACTGCCAGACCGAGAACGCCGTTCTCATCGAGGAATCCGAGGAGGTGGTCATGATCACGATTCCCGACCAGCTCGGATTCGCCTCCGGCCAGTTCATGGTCCTCGACACCATGGTGCCCGTGCTGCAGGCCATCGCCTCGTCCGTGCGGGATCACCCCGACTGGGACGTCTACGTCGAGGGCTACACCGACGACATGAAGATCTCGGAGGAGTACCAGGAGTACTGGCCCACCAACTGGGAATTCGGGGCCTTCCGGGCCTCGGCCGTCGTGCGCTACCTGACCAACGATCTCGGGCTCGACGCCGAGCGGTTCGCCGCCGTCAGCTACGGGCCTTTCCGGCCGGTGGCCAGCAACGATACCCCCGAGGGCCGCGCCCAGAACCGCATGGTCCGCGTGGTCATGCACAAGGCCGAGATGTAGGCTGACCCTGCTTGGAGACGGGGCGGGGGCTGCTGCTCCCGCCCCCTCTCATTCCGCCCGGTCTTGATCCGCCTCCGCCCGTCCCGCCAGGGCGGCCAGGGCGGCCAGGGCGGCGTCGATCTCCTCGATCGTGTTCCCGGGCCCGAAGCTGAAGCGGATCGTTCCCTCCGGGGCGGTGCCCAGCGCCTCGTGGGCCAGGGGCGCGCACTGCAGGCCCGTCCGGACGGCGATCTCCGCGTCCTGGTCCAGGAACATTCCCGCCTTTTCCGGATCCATCCCTTCCAGCGTGACCGAGACGACGGCCAGGTGGCGCTCCTCCGTCCCCGCCTGGTGCCCGTGGACGGTCACGCCCGGCAGGCCGCGGCAACCCGCGACGAATCGCCGCGTGAGCCGGCGTTCGTGGGCGAGGATCGTCTCCTGGCCCCGTTCGATGACCCAGGCCAGGCCGGCCGCCAGCCCCGCCAATCCCACGGCGTTCTGGGTGCCCGCCTCGAGCCGGTAGGGGAGCAGGTCGGGCTGGGCGGGTTCGGCGGAGCGGACTCCCGTCCCCCCGAAGACGGTGGCCCGGGGTTCGCAGCCGGGGCCCAGCACGAGGCCGCCGGTCCCCGTCGGTCCCTGCAGGCCCTTGTGGCCGGTGAAGGCCAGCGCGTCGACGTTCAGGGCGGCCATGTCCACGGGCAGGACGCCTGCCGTCTGGGCGGCATCCAGAAGGAACGTGATGCCGCGCCGGCGGCAGGCCTCTCCGACCTCCGCGGCGGGCTGGATGGTGCCCAGCACGTTGCTGGCGTGGTTGAGGATCACCAGCCGGGTCTGCGGCGACATGCGCGCTTCCACGGCCGCAGGATCGACGAAACCCGCCGCGTCGCAGGGGACCAGGTCGAAGGTGATGAGGCCGGTCCGGGCCAGCATGTGGAGGGGTCGCAGAACCGAGTTGTGCTCGAGGACCGTCGTGACCACGTGGTCGCCGGGGCGGCAAAGCCCCCCGATGGCGAGGTTCAGGGCGCTGGTGGCGTTGAGGGTGAAGACGGTCCGGTCCGGATCGGCCGCCGGGTTGCCGAAGAAGCGGCCCAGGTCGGCGCGCAGCCGGTCCACCTCCGCGGCGGCCTCCAGGGCCAGGTCGAAGCCCGACCGGCCGGGATTGACGGCCAGGAGGTCCAGATGCCGGTTCATGGCCCTGGCCACGCCGGGTGGCTTGGGGAAGCTGGTGGCGGCGTGGTCGCTGTAGATCACGGGTCCCTCCTGGGTTCGGTCCTTGCCAGTTCCGTCGTTGGGGCGATACTATGGAGTCCGACCCTTCGTTGCAATCTGTGACCTGCACGGGATGCGGGCGGTGGCCCGCGCCGCATCGGGAGGAATCATGCGCCTTGTCCACGCCGACCGGAAGTCCGGAACCCTCCGGGCCCCTCTGCTGCCCGTCCTTTCCGTCCTTCTCGTCCTTTTCGCCGCCGTGCTCGCGCCTGCCGGCGAGGCTGCCGCCGCCGATCCGGTCTTCACCCGCCTGACCACCGAGGAAGGGGTGATCCTGCTGGTCATGTATCCGGATCTCGCGCCCCACCACGTGGGCAACTTCACCCACCTGGCGCGGACCGGCTTCTATGACGGCACCCGCTTCCATCGCATCGTGCCCGGCTTCGTGATCCAGGGCGGCGATCCCAACAGCAAGGACGCCGACCCCCGCAACGACGGCATGGGGAATCCCACCCTCCGGGACGTCCTGACCGCCGAGGAATGGCAGCTGGTGGAGAGGGTCAACGCCATGCTCGCCGAAAAGGGTTACGTCGGTCTCGAAGGGTTCGCCAATCTGAAGGCCGAGCTGTCCAGCACGGCCAAGCACGTGCGAGGGACGCTCAGCATGGCCCGGAAATCGCAGCCGGTCGATTCGGCGGGGAGCCAGTTCTTCATCTGCGTCGACAACACCTCCCAGCTCGACGGTCAGTACACCGTCTTCGGCCACGCCGTCATGGGGATGGACGTCGCCGACAGGATCGTGAACGCCGAGAAGAACCCCGCCGCCGGCCGGGACGCGCCCGCCATCCCTGTGACCATCCTCAAGGCCGAGGTCGTCACAGGGGTCGGCAACCTGACGCCCGAGGAGCAGGCGGCCTGGGACGCCCTGCCCGCCGAGTTCAAGCCGGCCGGCTGACATGTCAGGAAACCTGACCGACGAGCCCGCCGCGGGCCGCGACCAGATCGTCATCAAAGGGGTCCGGGTCCACAACCTGAAGAACCTGGACCTGCGGCTGCCCCGCCGCAAGCTGGTGGTCGTGACCGGTCCCAGCGGGTCGGGCAAGAGCTCGCTGGCCTTCGACACCCTCTACGCCGAGGGCCAGCGCCGCTACATCGAGAGCCTTTCCAGCTACGCCCACCAGTTCCTGGACCAGCTCGCCAAGCCCGACGTCGATCGCATCGAGGGGCTGAGCCCCGCCCTGGCCATCGACCAGAAGGGCCTGGGCCGCAGCCCCCGATCCACGGTGGGGACGGTGACCGAGATCTACAACTTCCTGCGGCTGCTGTTCGCCCGCTGCGGCGAAGTGCACTGTCCCGACTGCCGGATCCCCGCCGCCGGCCGCTCCCTCGCCGACATGCGCGACGAGATCGCCGCGCTGCCCGAGGGCACGCCCTTCCACCTGCTGGCGCCCATGGTCCGCGGCCGCAAGGGCGAGTACCGGAAGCTGCTGAACGACCTGCGCGAGCGGGGCTTCGTCAAGGTCCTGATCGACGGCGAACTGCACGATCTGGACGGGGACCCCAAGCCGGACCGCCACAAGGCCCACGACATCGCGGTCGTGGTGGACGGGATGCGCAACCGGCCCGACATCGGCCAGCGCCTCAAGGAGGCGCTCGACCGTGCCGTCGAGCTGGGCGAGGGCTCGGTCCTGATCCGGACCGCCGGGAAGGAGACCTGGTACAGCCGCCAGTCCTCCTGCCCCGGCTGCGGCCGCGGCTTCCCCGCGCCCGAACCGCGGCTGTTCTCCTTCAATTCCCCGGCGGGATCCTGCCCCGAATGCAACGGCCTGGGGACCTTGCGCACCATCGAGGCCGAATCGCTGGTCCCGGATGCGGGCCTGAGCATCGCCGGCGGCGCCATCGAGTTCCTCAAGGGCAAGGAGAGCAGCTGGCTCTACGTCCAGGTGGAGGCCCTGGCCGGAGCCATGGATTTCGGTCTGGACACCCCGTTCTCAGCCCTGGACGAGGACGCGCGATCGACCCTGCTGCAGGGGATGAGCCCTGGGGTGCGGGAGAGGCTGCGCGAGCACCCTCACTACAACGCGTTCCTGCGGGACTGGGCGGGCCTGGTGCCGGAGCTGGTGCGCCGCCACCGGGAGACCAAGTCCGAGAAGATCCGCACGTCCCTGGAACGCCTCATGGTCCACCAGACCTGCCCGTCCTGCGGGGGGCATCGCCTGCGCCCCGAGGCCCTGGCCGTCCGGATCGCCGGGCTGAACGTGGGCGAGGCCTCCGCCCTGACCCTCGAGGAGTTCGCCGCCTGGGTGGACACCGTCGAATTCGCCGGCGTGCGGGAGCAGACCGTGTCCCGGCCCATCCTCGAGCAGATCCGCCACCGCCTGCGCTTCCTGCTCCAGGTGGGAGTCAATTACCTCTCCCTGGCCCGGCCCACGGCCACGCTGTCCGGAGGGGAGGGGCAGCGGGTGCGCCTGGCCACGCAGGTGGGGTCCCAGCTGACGGGCGTGCTCTACATCCTCGACGAGCCCAGCGTGGGGCTGCACCACCGCGACATCGGCAAGCTCATCGCGACCCTGCGGGCCCTGCGGGACCGCGGCAATTCGGTGGTGGTGGTCGAACACGACCGCGACATCATGCTGGCCGCCGATCACATCCTCGACCTCGGGCCGGGGGCAGGGGAGCACGGGGGGCGCATCGTGGCCCAGGGGACGGTGGCCGAGGTGATGGCGTGCACCGACAGTCCCACCGGCAACTACCTGGCGGGCAGGGTGGGGCTCGGGGGAGCCGACCCGCTGACCGGCGGGCGCGAGCCCGAGGGACGGCTGGTCATGAAGGGGCTGCGGGGCCGGAACCTCAAGGGCATCGACCTGGACATCCCCCTGGGCAAGCTGACCGTCGTCACGGGCGTTTCCGGTTCGGGCAAGAGCACCGCGGTGCACGCGACCCTCTACCGGGCCCTGGCCGCCATCAAGCACCGCGCCCTGCAGCGGCCCGCCCCCTTCGACACCATCGAGGGTCACGAGCAGTTGCACTCGGTGGTGCTCGTCGACCAGACGCCCATCGGGCGATCGGCGCGCTCCACGCCGGCCACCTACACCGGCCTGTACAACCACATCCGGAAGATCTACGCCCAGACCAGTCTGGCCCGGATGCGCGGGTACGACACCGGGCGGTTCAGCTTCAACACGGCCGGCGGCCGCTGCCCGGTGTGCGAGGGCGCGGGCGTCCGGCGCCTGACCATGGACTTCCTGCCCGACGTGGAGGTGCTCTGCGAGGAATGCGCCGGCCGGAGGTTCGACCGGGAGACGCTCGAGGTCCACTTCAAGGGTCACGACATCGCCGGCCTCCTCGACATGACCGTGGAGGACGCCCGCGAGGTCCTGGCCAACATTCCGCCCTGCCGCAAGATCCTGGACGTCATGCACGGAGTGGGCCTGGATTACCTGCGTCTGGGTCAATCGGCGGGCACCCTCTCGGGGGGCGAGGCCCAGCGGATCAAGCTGGTCAAGGAACTGGCGCGCGGAGGGACGAGGCAGACCCTCTACATCCTGGACGAACCCACCACCGGCCTGCACTTCTGCGACGTCGACCGCCTGCTGGGCGTGCTGGGCAGCCTGCTGGAACTGGGCAACAGCGTGGTGGTCATCGAGCACCACGCCGAGGTCATCCGGCGGGCCGACCACATCATCGATCTGGGGCCGGAGGGGGGGGCGGCCGGAGGCTGGATCGTGGCCTCGGGCCCGCTGGCGGAGATCATGCGGGTCCCCGAGTCCTACACCGGGGCCATGCTCAGGGAACTTTTCGCCTGATCCGGCCCCGTTCCGTGGCGGGATTTCGCCGCTTGGAGAACGGCATCCCGCGGAT
Source organism: bacterium (assembly GCA_018829565.1). Classification (GTDB taxonomy): domain Bacteria; phylum Krumholzibacteriota; class Krumholzibacteriia; order LZORAL124-64-63; family LZORAL124-64-63; genus JAHJTW01. Next base: position 8,904 of record JAHJTW010000290.1, read on the forward strand.
TACATTTTCCTGGCCCGTCTGGTCCGCGCAGGATCGGCGGCGGATGCCGCCTCCGGGCCGCGGGTCCGACTCCCTGGTTGTTTGCAAGCTTTCAGGAGAGATTCCCTTGGCAGCAAGCTCCGATCTCAAGACCACCCCCCTGACAGACTGGCACCGTGAGCACGGCGCGAAGATGGTCGAATTCGCCGGCTTCGAGATGCCCGTGCAGTACGCCGGCGTCCTGGCCGAGCACGAGGCCGTCCGCGACCGCGTGGGACTGTTCGACATCACCCACATGGGCGAGATCGAGGTCCGCGGGGGCGGCGCCGAGGCCTGGCTGGAGGGCCTGGTCACCAACCGCATCGCCGGGGTCCCCGTGGGCAAGGTCGTCTACACGGCCATGTGCCGCGAGGACGGGGGCGTCCTGGACGACATGCTGATCTACCGCCTGGGCGCGGAGCGCTGGCTGGTGGTCTGCAACGCCTCCAACCACGACAAGATCGCCGGCTGGCTCCGGGGCCGCCTGCCCGCCTCGGGCGTCGTGATGGAAGACGTCAGCGACGCCACCGCCCTGGTCGCGGTGCAGGGGCCCGACAGCCGGGAACTCCTGGGCCGCCTCGAGCGCCTGGCGGGGCGTGCCGCCGACGTCGACGCCCTGGATTTCTACACGGCCTTCCTGCTGGACGGCCCGGGCGGCGAGTGGATCGTCTCGCGCACCGGCTACACCGGCGAGCACGGCTACGAGCTGTACTTGCCCAACGCCGACGCGCTCGCGGTCTGGCGGGAACTCCTGGCCGAGGGTCAGGACCTGGGGGCCGAGCCCATCGGCCTGGCCGCCCGGGACACCTTGCGCTTCGAGGTCTGCTACTGCCTGTACGGCCACGAACTGGGGGAGGACGTCTCGCCCCTCGAGGCCGGCATCGGCTGGGCCGTGAAGCTGAAGAAGGACGCCTTCGTCGGCAAGGACGCCCTGGCCGCCCAGAAGCGGGACGGGGTGCCCCGCAAGCTGGTCTGTCTCGAACTCGACGACCGCGGCATCGCGCGCCAGGACGCCCCCGTCCTGGAGGACGGGCGTCCGGTGGGCAAGGTGACCAGCGGGACCTTCAGTCCCACCCTCAAGAAAGCCCTGGCCCTGGCCCTGGTGGAAACCGGGACCGGTTCCGGCGATCTGGCCGTGGACGTGCGCGGCCGCGCTCTCTCTTGCCACACCGTGGCTTTTCCCTTCGTCCAGGCCCGGACCAAGGGGGATCCGCGGGCGGAACGCAACCTGCCCGCTTGAGGCAGTCATCGCAGGAGGCTGACATGGTACCCGACGATCGGATGTACACGCAGGAACACGAGTGGGTGCTCATCGAGGACGACGCCGAGGGCAAGGTGGGCCTGGTCGGGGTGACGGACTTCGCGGCCGGTGAACTGGGCGACATCGTGTTCGTCGAGCTGCCCGAGACGGGTGCGGAATTCAACCAGGGCGACGCGGTGGGGACCATCGAATCGGTCAAGGCCGTGGCGGACCTGTACCTGCCCCTGTCCGGCGAGATCATCGAGGTCAACCAGGCCGTGGCCGACCACCCCGAACTGGTCAACAGCGACCCGTTCGACGAGGGCTGGCTGCTGAAGGTCCGGATCGGCAACGAGGAGGAGCTCGAGGGCCTGCTGGACGCCCGCGCCTACCGGAACCTGCTGGAGGGGTGATCAGGCCATGCCGTACATTCCCCATGCACCGGGGGACATCCGCGCCATGCTGGACGCCGTCGGCGCCGCGGACATCTCCGACCTGTTCGCCCACCTTCCCGCCGAGGTGCGGCTGCGGCGTCCCCTGGACCTGCCCGCCGGACTGAGCGAGGAGGAAGTCAGGCGCTACTTCCGCAAGGCCGCCGCCCGCAACCACGGCCAGGGGGAACTCGTGTCCTTCCTGGGAGGCGGGGTCTACGACTCCATCATCCCCGCGGCGGTGGACGCCCTGGTGTCGCGCAGCGAGTTCCTGACGGCCTACACCCCCTACCAGCCCGAGGTCTCCCAGGGCACCCTGCAGGCCATCTACGAGTGGCAGTCGTTCGTGTGCCGCCTGACCGGGTTGCCGGTGGCCAACGCCAGCATGTACGACGGCGCCACCGCCCTGGCCGAGGCCCTCTCGGTGGCCCTGGCCGCCGGACGCAGGAAGACCGTCATCGTGCCGCAGACCCTGAACCCGCGGTATGCCCGCGTGGTCCGGACGATGCTCGGGGGCGAGGGGATCACCGTCAAGGAAGCGCCGGTGGGACCGGAGGGGACCACCGATCCGGAGGCCCTGCGTGCCCTGGTCGACGGCGACGTCGCAGCGGTGGCTCTCCAGAATCCCAACTACCTGGGGCTGGTCGAACCGGTCGACGTGTTGTCTGGAGTCGTCAAGGGAGCGGGCGCCCAGCTGGTGGCGGTCGTCAACCCGGTCAGCCTGTCGGTGCTGAAGGCTCCGGGGGAGTACGGCGCCGACCTGGCCGTGGGCGAAGCCCAGCCTTTCGGCATCCCCACCTCGTGGGGCGGCCCCTTGCTGGGATTCCTGGCCTGCAGCGACGCCCACAAGCGGCGCATCCCCGGCCGCATCGTCGGCCGGACGGAGGACAGCCGCGGGAACATGGGCTACGTGCTCACCCTGCAGACGCGCGAGCAGCACATCCGCCGCGAGAAGGCCACGAGCAACATCTGCAGCAACCAAGGGCTGAATGCGTTGAAGGCCACGATCTACCTCGGCCTGCTGGGCAAGGAGGGGCTGGACGCCCTGGGGGAGGCCAACCTGACGAGGATCGCCGCGCTCCGGCGCCGGGTCAGGGACGTCCCCGGTGCGGGCCTGCCCTTCCCCGGGCCGGTCTTCAACGAGACGGTCGTGCGCGTTCCCGGCGACGCGGCGGCCTTCCTTGCCTTCGCCAGGGAGCGAGGCGTGCTGGCCGGGATTCCCCTGCAGGACGTTCCTGGCTGCACCGCCGGGGACTTCCTGGTCGCCGTCACCGAGAAACGGACCGCGGCGGAGATCGATGAGTTCGGCGGCCTTCTCGAGGCATTCCTCGCCGGCGCCGGGAAGGGGGCGTGATGAGCGACGAGAGCATGGTCCAGCCGGGCCGCTGGAACGCCGGCCTGCCCGAGAGCATCTTCACCAAGGGAGCGCCCGGCCGGCGCGGCCTGACCTTCCCCCGCTGGGACGGCGAACCGGTCGCGGCCGACCTGCCGGCGGGCATGCGGCGCGCGGAGCCCGCCGACTTCCCCTCGCTGAGCGAGCCCGAGGTCATGCGCCACTTCACGCAGCTCTCGAACCTCAACCATCACATCGAGCGGGGCATGTATCCCCTGGGCAGCTGCACCATGAAGTACAACCCGCGGGTCAACGAGCAGATCGCCGCCCTGCCTGGCCTGGCCGACCTCCATCCCGAGCAGCCCGTCGGGGACGTCCAGGGCCTGCTGGCGGCGTTGAAGCTCCTGGAGGAATCCCTCTGCGAGATCACGGGCTTCGCGGCCTGCAGCCTGATTCCCGCCGCCGGCGCCCAGGGCGAGTACCTGGGCATGTTCGTGATCCGCGCCCTGCACCTGCACAACGGGCACCCTGAGCGGGCCGAGGTTCTGATCCCGGATTCGGCCCACGGGACCAACCCGGCCTCGGTGGTCATCGCCGGGATGGTGCCGAAGACCCTCAAGTCGCGCCCCAACGGGCGGATCGATCTGGACGCCCTGCGCGCCGCGGTCGGGCCCCGGACCGCAGGCATCATGATCACCAACCCCAACACCCTGGGGCTGTTCGAGAACGACATCACGGAGATCGCCGCGATCGTCCACGAGGCGGGCGGCCGCCTGTACATGGACGGGGCCAACCTCAACGCCATCATGGGCAAGGTCCGGCCCGGGGACATGGGCTTCGACGTCGTTCACATGAACCTGCACAAGACCTTCAGCACGCCCCACGGCGGCGGCGGTCCCGGCGCCGGCCCCATCTGCGTGACGCCCGAACTGCAGCCCTTCCTGCCGGGGCCCTGGATCACGGCGGGAGCCGACGGCGGCTTCACCCTCGAGAACCTGCCCGGACGGGACAGTGCGGCCATCCATTCCTACTACGGGAACGTGGGGGTCTGCCTGCGCGCCCTCGCCTACATCCTGCGATGCGGGGGGGACGGACTGGTCCGGGTCAGCGAGTGCGCGGTCCTGAACGCCCGCTACCTGCTGTCGCAGCTCCGGGACATCCTGCCGGTGGCCAACGCCGACCAGTGCCTGCACGAGTTCGTCGCCAGCGGCGTGTCCTGGAAGAACGAGTTCGGGGTGCGGACCCTGGACATCGGCAAGCGCCTGCTGGACTACGGCGTCCATGCCCCGACCATCTACTTCCCCCTGATCGTCGAGGAAGCCCTGATGGTGGAGCCCACGGAGACGGAGTCGAAGGAGAGCCTGGACCGCTTCATCGCGGCCGTGCGGGCCATCCACCGGGAGGCGGCGACCGATCCCGAGGTCCTGCACGGGGCGCCGCACACCACGCCGGTGGGCCGCATGGACGAGGCCAGGGCCGCGCGCCAGCCGGACCTGTCCTGGCTGGGACCCTGCAACTGCGGTTGATCCCATGAGCGGAATCCTGAGAGTGATCCTGGACGGCGCCTGCAAGGGCGCCGTCAACATGCAGAGGGACGCCGCGCTGCTGCGGGACCACGCGCCCGGCGACGATCCCGTCCTGCGGATCTACCGCTGGTCTCCCCCGGCGGTGACCATCGGCTACAACCAGGCCGAGGCGAGCTTCGACGCGGCGGCCGCGGCGGAGGCGGGATTCGACTTCGTGAGGCGGCCGACCGGGGGGCGGGCCATCCTCCACGCCGAGGAACTGACCTACGCCGTGGTGGGGACCTCGCCGGGGCCCCTGTTCGGCTCCTCGCTCCACGACGCCTACATGACCATCAACCGGGCCCTGGTGGCCTTCCTCGCCTCCCTGGGCCTCGAGGCCGAGGTCTCGGCGGGGGAGAGCCTCGCCGAGGCCCGAGGGCTGGTCTGCTTCAAGAGCGCCGGGCGTCACGAGGTCCGCGTGGGCGGGCGCAAGGTCATCGGCAGCGCCCAGCGCCGCCAGCGCGGCGTCTTCCTGCAGCACGGCTCCATCCTGACGGGCCCGCGGCACCGGGATCTGGTGCGCTTCCTGCCCGGCGGCGGCGCCGCGCCGGGGCTGGGGGCCGAACTGGCTGCGGTGACCACCGATCTGGGGGAGCTGCTGGGGGTCGATCCGACCGCGGCCCGCCACGACGCATGGGCGGGCCTGCTGGTCGAGGCGTTCGCCGCCACCCTCGGTCTCGATCCCCGCTGATCCAGGCTAGAAGACCAGGGACGATCCCACGGCCAGGCCGAGTCCCCGGGCCTTGTCCGGCAGGAAGCCGCCCTGCGCCGTGGCGGCGGTGTCCAGGCGCCAGGAGCCCAGGGCGATCCCCAGTCCCAGCGACCCGCCCAGGCCGTTCTGGTCGTCGGCGAACAGGCCCAGCCGCGGCCGCAGCAGCCGGGATCCCTGCCACTCGCCGCCTGCGTGGATCGATGCGGTGGAATCCTGGCCCTCGGCCGGGGATCCCCGGTAGCCGAGGTCGCAGGCCGCGAGCCAGGAACCCAGCCTGCGAGCCGCGCCCGCCCGCACGCTCCGGGGCAGACTGGTGGCGTAGCCGTCGGCCGGATGGGAGAGGTGCTCGTCGGTGAAGGCCGTGTCCAGACCCCCGTCCAGCAGCATGACCCGCGACGCGGTGACCAGGTAGGTGTCCTGGACGATGCCGGTGTCCCAGGCGATCCTCGAGACCAGGTTCTCCACCGTCAGGCCGAAGTCCCAGGCGCCGGACCTCCAGGCCATCCCCGCGTCCATGCCCAGGCCCCGGCCCCCCTCCGAACTCAGGGTCGAGACGAAGGCCTGGCCGTCGATGGAGTCCAGCATGGTGTCCAGCCGGCCGAAGGCCTCGTCCACGTGGATCTCGTAGATCCCGTGGAGGTAGCGGACGTTGAACCCCGCCGCCAGGGCGCTCTGGTCGCCTTCATGGAGGGTGAATCCCCACGATCCGGTGGCCGTCGCCACCGCATACCCCGCGCCCCAGGTGTTGCTGAAGTCCACGCTCGTGTCCAGGCGGTTGCCGTAGAGGACCAGGTCGAAGTAGTCCCGGTCGAGGTTGCCGCGACCCTGCCCCAGGGCCCCGATGCTGAACGCCAGGTTCCCCGACTGGTAGCCCAGGGTCGAGACCCGCACGTCTGCGTCCATGGTCATGCCGCCCTGGGGGATGTCGCCCAGCAGGCGGTCCTTGGCGGCCCCATCCAGGTGGGATCCGGTGATCTCGTTGTAGTGCTCCAGGCTGAGGGAGTTGTTGCCCACGGTGACCGCAGCGCCCGCCAGGCCCAGGCTGCTGCCCTCGCTGAAGCCGAGGTTCGCCGGATTGAATTCGACGGCCTCCAGGCCCCGGGACGCGGCGGTGAGGGCGCCGCCCATGCCCCAGGCCCGGACCGATCCCTGGGCGAGGGCGGTGTCCGGGGTTCCGGCGAAGGCGATGACCAGGATCGCGGCCGCGAGCAGGGGCGCGGTGCGCCGCAGAGGCGGGAAAAGGGCGGCTGTCGCGAGGGATTTCATCATCATAGATCCTCGTCGATGCGGACGTCGAGTTCGACGACCCCGCGGACTTCCAGGTAGTCGGTGCCCATGACCCGGACGGTCTCGCCGTCGCCCGCGGGCAGGGTCACCATCATCCGGGTGTGAAGTCCCGGCCGTCCGAACAGCCGCGCGGCGGCGGTGTCCAGGACGATCCGGGGCCGGCTGGTGGCGCTCTGCAGGACCAGCCCGGTCAGCGGGTCCACCGGCGGGGCCGCGATGACGATGGGGCCGATCACCAGGTCGGGCGCCGAATCGATGGTTCGGGGATCCACACCCGCCAGGAGAGTCAGTTCCAGGGCGAAGGGCAGGTGGTTGGTCACCTCGGCGGAGAAGACCGCGCCGCCCGCGTGGGTGGAGATGCTGTCCTGCAGGTCCTCGTCCAGGTCCAGGGGCTTGGCGTCTCCGGTGACCACCGTCCCGCCGAGGATGATCTCCAGGGGAACCTCCAGCTCCCAGCCAACCACCGCATGGTCCCCTGCCTTGATGGTGCCGCAGGATCCGCTCCCGCCGGTCTCGATGGACCCGGTGAGCGTCAACACGACGGGGCGCATGTTGAGGAAGTCGACCAGGCCGCTGTTGAGTCCGTCCAGGACGATCCTGGTCTTGACCAGGCCGTCCCTCGCGGGTTCCAGGCGCTGGCGGACGTCGAGGAAGACCGGCGGCGCGTCCTGGGGCGAGCCCATGATCACCAGGTCGAGGTCGGCGCCGATTTCCGCGGCGTTGTCCACGTCGATGACCAGACGGGCCGAGGTGAACAGGATGCCGTCGCTGTCCTCGGGGTACTCGATGGACTCGTGCAGGGGGTCGAGGGCCACCGAATCGGCGGCCAGGCAGCCCGTCAGGCTGGCGAGGAGGAGAACCCCGGGATTGAGGTCGGCCGTCAATCCCTGGGTGGAGGTCAGGGAAACCGCCTGCCCCTCACTTCCCGGGGTTCGTGAAACGATGTGCGCCGTCAGGGAGTCCACCGGGGTCGTCCCGTCCCCGATGGTGCAGCCGGCGAAGGGAATCGTCAGCCGGACGGGATCGCCGGGGGCCACGGTGGCGCCTGCGGTCAGCGGGGCCCCGTCCGGGGTGCGCACCTGGTCCCAGGTGATGGTCACCTCGACGGGGACCGGAAGGGTGCTGGCCAGATCGAAAAGCAGGTCGCCGGCGGCGATGACGCCTTGCAGCACCTCGTCGTCGACCGGAAGCGCGGTGGTGAAGGAGGCCAGGAACTCCTGGGCGGGAAGCTCCGCCACGGCGCCCTGGGCCTCGAGGCCGGTGAAGGCCGCCGCGATCCCCAGGATCTCGTCGCCTGCGACGATGACCGGAGTTCCTGCCGACCCGGGGCAGACGCCCTGGATGCGCACGCGCAGCGTCCCCGGCACGGTCAGGCCGCCCAGGGTCACCGGGACGGTCGTCTCCGCATGGGCGGGCACCTGGTCGATCGTGACCGCGAGAATGAGGGACCCGTCGCGGGGGTCCTCCAGCAGGAGTTCCACCGGGTCTGCAAGGCCTCCCAGGGGAACAGGCCATCCGTTGGTGATGGTCAGGTCCAGATCGCCGGCGGCCAGGTGGCACTCCTCGATGCCGCCGAGGTCCAGGGGATCGCTCGTCAGGTCGAAGTCGAAGGAGGGCACCTCGGTCTCCAGCCCGACCAGTCCGGCTGCGGGGGCCCAGGCCTCGGTCAGCGGATACTCCGAAGCGACGGGATCCGGATCCTCCAGCCGGAAGTTCCCGATGTCCTGGCGCACCGCCTGGGCCGGGAAATCGGCCGCCAGGTCGTGGTCGAAGGCCAGGGTGTCGGGCGATCCGGTGGTCCGGAACAGGACGCCGCCCGCCGGGCCGATGACCAGGCTGTCGTCGTCCTCGATGATCTCGGCCATCTCGAACCGTTCCAGGCCCAGGGGCATGGTGACGGTCGTATCGAAACTGGGCAGCTGGGGGCTGTTGATTTCGCAGGCCGCCGCCAGCAGGAGGAGGGGCGGGACCAGGAATCCCCGGACCAGGATGCTGCGCGTCAGCGGCTTGGGGATTTTGACCGGCTGCATCCGGTTTCCTTTCGAGAGGTGGATGACCATTCCGACGCAGCCCATGAAAGTTCCGTTCCAGTCCGGGCGCTCCCTTTCGGGTGATGAGGGCATCCGGGGAAATCATGGGGTACGCCGGGAAACCGGGAGATCCGACGGGCCCGGAGCCGGAACGACGCGACGCGACAAGGCCATGCAGGGTGCGCGCCGCGGGCCCGCCCCGCCGCCCGGCGGTTGCAACCTGCAACATGCACGGGCTTGACCGGGGCGACGGTGGGTCTCTACTATCACCGGACCGTCCACCCGCCACCCGAGGTGTTCATGAAGTACTGGATCCTGCATCGCTTGGGCTCGTCCCTCATCCTCGTCCTCACCCTGATGTCCCTGGTCTTCTTCCTGGTGCGCCTGGCCCCGGGCGATCCCCTCGACCAGGTGGCCTCGGCCGAGATGTCGGGCGCGGACCGGGAACTGGTGCGGCACCGCCTGGGCCTGGATCAACCCCTCTGGCGTCAGTACGGGCAGTGGCTGTCGGGGGTCGCCAGGTGGGACTGGGGGAAAAGCCTGCGCCAGCAGCGCGAGGTGGCGGACATCCTGGGCGAGGCCGTACCGGCCACCCTGCTCCTGACGGTCGTCGCCTTCGTCCTGCACCTGGCCCTGGGCCTCGGGGCCGGCGTGGTGATGGCCGTCTCCAGGGAGGGATTCTGGGGCCGGGCCGTGAAGCTGACCGGGCTGACCCTGTATTCCCTGCCTGGTTTCTGGTTCGGATTGATGCTCATCCTCGTGGTGAGCCGCTGGCTCGGCTGGTTGCCGGCCGGAGGGATGTCCGCGCCGGACGCCGCCTTCATGAGCGGGCCCGCCCGGTTCGCCGACCTGGTCCGGCATCTCGTCCTGCCGGTCTGCGTCCTCGCCCTCGGCTCCTTCATGAGCACGGCGCGCTACGTCCAGGCCTCCCTGGAGGAGGCCCTGGGACAGGACTACGTGCTGACCGCCAGGGCCAGGGGACTTCCTTTCGCCAGGGTGCTGTGGGGACACGCGCTGCGCAACGCCCTGCTTCCCGTCGCCACCCAGATCGGGCTCTACCTGCCCTTCCTGCTCGGCGGCGCGGTGGTGGTCGAGGTGGTGTTCGGCTGGCCAGGGATGGGCCGCGTCACCGTGGAGGCCATCCGGGCCCGCGACTACCCGGTGATCATGGCCACGACGACCCTGGCCGCGTCCCTGGTCGTCCTGGGTTCCCTCCTGGCGGACGTTCTCTACCAGGCTCTCGATCCGAGGATCGACCTTCGCGGTCGCCGGCGGAGGTCCCCATGACCCATCGGTCCGCCTCGTGGTGGCGGGATTCCGCGCTGCGTCCGGGGCTCGTGATCAGCCTGTTCCTGGCCCTGATCGCCGCGACCGCGCCCCTGCTGTTTCCCGGCGATCCCTCGGCTCTCGGCGAGGAGGGGGCGAGGCTCGCCCCGCCGTCGTCCTCCCACTGGCTCGGCACCGACCTGCTGGGTCGCGACGTCCTGGCCCGCCTGGCGCACGGCAGCCGGGTCTCGCTGGTGATCGGGTGGCTGGCGGTGACCGTATCGGTGGTTCTGGGCACGGGGGTTGGATTGCTGGCGGGCCTGGGGCCGCGGCGGCTGGACCGCGCCCTCATGCTGGCGACCGACCTCTTCCTCGCCTTTCCCCGGATCTTCCTGATCCTGCTGCTGGTCTCGGTGCTGCGGCCCTCGGTGGGGCTGATCGTCGTCGTGCTCGGTTTCTCGGGCTGGATGCCGGTGGCCCGCCTGGTGCGGGCCGAAGCCTTGAGCCTCAGGGAGCGGGATTTCGTCGCGGCCGCGCGCGGGCTCGGACTGACGGGCCTGCAGACCGCCAGGCGCCACGTCCTGCCCAACCTGCTGCCCACGGTGGTGGTGGCCGCCACCATGCGGGTCGGGGGGGTCATCCTCGCCGAATCCTTCCTGAGCTTCCTGGGCCTGGGCGTCCAGGATCCGCCGGTGAGCTGGGGCGTCATGATCCAGCAGGGCAGGGACCACCTTCTGGACGGCTGGTGGTTGGCCGCCTTTCCCGGCCTCGCCATCGCGCTGACGGTGGTCGGCTACAACCTGCTGGGGGACGGACTGAGGACGCGGCTGGATCCCCGCCGCGGCAGGGAGGCGCGCCATGGGTGAGGTCCTGCTGGAGGTCGGGAATCTCGAGGTCGGATTCCACCGGACGGGCGACCCTGTTGCGGAGCCGGTTCTCGCGGGCGTCGACCTTGCCCTGGAGGCGGGGGAGACGGCGGTCGTGATCGGATCGTCCGGCGCGGGCAAGAGCCTCCTGATGCGCGCAGTCATGGGTCTGCTCCCGGCGGGGGCGGTCTGGTCCGGATCGATCGCCTGGATGGGCAGGAGCCTGCGCAGCGAACGCGACTGGCGGCCGGTGCGCGGCGGAGGCATGACCCTCGTGCTCCAGGAACCGCTGGCGGCGTTGAACCCGGTCCGGACCATCGGCGGGCAGCTGACCGAGATCATCAGGCGCCACCGGGGACCGGCCGGCGCGGAGGCCGTGCGACAGGCGATCGGACTGCTGGAGGAGGTGAAGCTGGAGGATCCGCAGAGGATCCTGCGGCGCTTTCCCCACCAGCTGAGCGGCGGCATGCGACAGCGGGCGCTGCTTGCCGGGGCCCTGGCCTGCGATCCCCGGTTGCTGATCGCCGACGAGATCACCTCCGCCCAGGACGCGATGAACCGCGACGCGCTGGCCGACCTCCTGCTGGATCTGGGACGCCGCCGCGCCATGGCCCTGCTGGTCGTCACCCATCAGGACGATCTGGCCGCACGTATCGGCGGGCGGACGTGGCGTCTTCAGGGCGGGAGGCTGCACGACGAGCCGGCCCGGCCGCCGCGCCCGGAGGTTGCAGTCCGGGAGGCCCCGCCCCTGCGCACCGGAGCGCCCGTCCTTTCGGCCCGCGGCCTCGCCGCCGGTTACGACGGCGGCGCGGACCGGCCGGTGGTGCGCGGGGTGGACCTGGATCTGTGGCGCGGATCCGCCACCGGGTTGGCCGGGAAGTCGGGTTGCGGGAAGTCCACCTTCGCCCGCTGCCTGGCCGGCCACCTGGATCCCTGCGCGGGAACGCTCCGGCTCGGGGATCTGGATTTCCTCGAGCTGCGGGGACGCGAATTCCGCTCGGCCCGCCGCAGCATCCAGATGCTCTTCCAGGATCCCGGCGACAGCCTGAATCCCCGGCAGACCGTGGCGGATGCCCTGGCCGAGGCGGCGGGGGGGGATCCCGGGAAGGCCGCCGCGCTGCTGGACGAAGTGGGCGTGGACGCCGCCGTCGCGGGGCGCTTCCCGCACGCCATGTCCGGAGGCCAGCGGCAACGCGTGGCTCTGGCCCGCTGTCTCGGCGCCGATCCGATGGTCCTGATCGCCGACGAACCCACCAGCCAGCTCGACCGTCCGGGCGAGGACCGCATCCTCGATCTCCTGGCGCGGCTGCAGGAGACCAGGGGCTTGGCCCTGCTGGTCATCAGCCACGACCTGGGGATGCTGCGCCGACGCTGCGAGCGCGTCCTGATCATGGACGATGGGGTTCTGCTGGAGATTCTCCCGGCCCATGCCCGGCCCTTGCATCCGGCCACCGCGGCGCTGCTGTCGGGAGAGGGGGACCCCGGTGACGAATCCCCCAAGATTCCTTATGGAAACGAGTTGCCGCCACTGGTCGAAGTGGGGCGGGGGCATTTCGTTCGCGGCGTCGAAGCTTGATATTATGTTCCCGCACAATTTATTGACACGATATGGGGCAATCTCTATATTCAAACACCAGTTGCGGCTCGGGTTCCCCGGCACACAGGGGCGCGGTTGCCAGCACGCTGTGAAATCGGCGGAAACGCCCTTGGAATCAGGCACCCCACACTGCCCGGCAAGGTTCAGTGCACACTTATAGAAAGCATTCCCAAGGTTCCCTGTGGGACCCCGATTCGGCCGGATTAGTTCCCTCGGAAAGGAGCTCACGTATGCTCCGGCACCACCGGATCAAGTGGCTTTGGTCGTTCTGTCTCTTCCTGCTCCTGGCCGTGGTGATCAACCCGGGGGAGGTCCGGTCCCAGGGGGCCGCCGCCACCATCAAGGGGATCATCAAGGACGGGGAGACCGGGGAACTTCTCGACTACGCCAACGTCCTGCTCGTGGGAACGACCAGGGGCACGATGTCCCTGGGCGGCGGTGTTTTCTACTTCAACGGCATGCCTCCGGGCACGTATACCATCAAGGTCCTCTACCTCGGCTACGCTCCGGTCGAGAAGACCGTGACCCTGGATGCCGGGGACTACGAGACGGTGACGTTCGTCCTCGAGACGGTCATCGTGGAGACCCTGCAGGCCTTCGACGTCGAGGGCGCCGAGTACATGGTCGAGGTCAAGAGCGCGGTCACCGAGCACACCGTCAGCAGCGAGACCTTCGAGAAGTACGCCATCGACTCGGTCGAGGACGCCCTCTCCAAGCAGGCCGGCGTGGTCCTGCGTGCAGGTGAGCTCTACGTGCGCGGCGGCCGTTCGGGCGAGGTCTCGATGCAGATCGACGGCGTCGCCGTCGACAACCCCCTCGGCACCGGGTCGCTCGAGGTCTCCTCGCTGGCCGTGGACAACATGAGCATGGTGACCGGCGGTCTGGACGCCAAGTACGGCAACGCCCTTTCCGGCGTGGTGAACATCACCACCAAGGAGGGCGGGGAGAAGTTCGGCGGCGGTTTCCGGTTCCTGACCGACGACTTCGGCCGGCAGGACAAGACCTACACCAACTACGACCGCTTCGAGTACGGTTTCGGCGGGCCGTCCATGATCAAGGGCCTGACCTACTATCTCGCGGGCGACCTGGCCTTCGAGGACACGGAGAACACCTCGGTGGCCCACCGTCCCGAGTACAAGGTCAAGATCGGCGACACGACCCTGTTCAAGTTCCGGCGGCGCCAGTTGAACTCAGCCCGCGGTTCGGCGAAGCTGGCCTACACCTTCGCCCCGGACAAGAAGGTCACCGCCGAGTATTCCTACTCCACCTCCTTCAACGAGGGCTACCGTCCCAACTGGAGCGTCGAGGGCTACGCCCAGCGGGTTCTCTACATGCCCGAGGTCATCTACCGGTCGACGTTCGGCGACTGGTTCGCCACCGGCCGCATGATCCCCGTCTACTACGGTCCCTGGTACGACAACATGCTGGTGACCGCGCGGACGGCCATGGTGGTCGACGCCCGCAACTCCAGCGAACTGAGGGTGGCCTTGCCGATCCTCGATGTCCGCAGCGCCGTGGACAACCGCATCTACACCGTCGTGGCCCACGCCGAGTACGACGGGTACAAGTACCCCTATTCGGCGTTCTCGACGGTGGAGGCGGACAGCTCCTACACCCCCTTCAACTCGGCGGACAACCTGACCCGCACCCGGAGCATCGGCCAGGTGGCCAAGGTCGTCTGGCGGCAGAACCTGACCGAGACGACGTTCTACACCGTCCGCCTGGGCCTGGTGGCCTTCGACACCCGGAGCGACGTCCAGGGCAAGGATCCCTGGGAATACAACCACGGCGGCATCTGGTCGCCCGGCCTGTTCTCCGGGCAGCAGCGCATCTACCTGGCCGGCACGGACTACTACACCGATCCGTTGAACGGGTACTTCGTCACCACCAGCGACAACAACTTCTACGGCGAGGAATACAGCCGGACCTACAGTCTGGCCTTCGAGTTGGTCAGCAGCCGCTGGGAAGGGCATCTGGTCGAGACGGGCGCCGGAGTCCGCTACAACGACCTCGAGCGGTACTTCCTGGCCGCCCCGGCGATCATGCGCCAGAGCCGGTTCACCGACGAGTGGTCGCAGGGCGCCAACCGCAACGTGTTCCACACCTACAACCCCGAGGGCTACTGGTACCTCCAGGACAGGTGGGAATACGAGGGCATGGTCGTGAACTACGGTCTGCGCTGGGACATGTTCTCCCCGGGATCGGCCGCCTCCATCGATCTGAACAACGAGAACGTGAACCGCAACGTCACCAAGTACAAGACGGCGTTCCAGCCCCGCCTGGGCTTCGCCTTCCCCATCACCGAGCGGGACGGCTTCCACTTCCATTACGGCCGGTTCATCCAGTTCCCCAGCCGGGAATTCCTGTTCGCCAGCCAGGACCCCGTCGGCAACGCCGGGACCCTGGGCAACCCGAACCTGGAACCGGAAATGACCGTCCAGTACTCGGCCGGCATCAAGCACCAGTTCACCGACCACATCGCGGGCCAGTTCTCGCTGTACAGCAAGGACATCTTCGACCTGATCGCCGCGACCCAGGTGACCGACGAGCAGACCGGCCAGACCCTGGCCCGGTACATCAACAAGGCCTACGCCTCGGCCCGCGGCATCGAGATGACCCTCGAGAAGCGCTACAGCGACAACTACCAGTTCACGTTCAGCTACACCTACGCCTTCGCCGACGGCGTGGCGTCGGACAGCGAGTTCGGCTCCAACCCCGAGGGCCTCGAGTTCCTGCCCAACCAGGAGCTCCCCCTGGCCTGGGACCAGCGGCACACCCTGAACCTGCTGCTGCTGTTCACCGAACCCGGCGTCTGGACGACGTCCTTCACCTTCTCCTACGGGAGCGGCTTCCCGTGGACCCCCTTCGACCGCTTCGCCAAGCGGCAGGATCCCCTGCTCGAGAACAGCGAGCGGTTGCCGGCCACCTATTCCCTCGATGTGCAGTTCGAACGCAACGTCAACCTGTTCGGCAAGCGTCTGGCCCTGCAGCTGCAGGGGTGGAACCTGCTGAACCAGGACATGGTCCAGGCGCCCGGCGGCGCCGGCATCGCTCCCGGCATGATCAACGGGGCGCGGAGCCTCGGGATCGGCTACCTGACCGAAACGGGCAAGTACGGGGCGGCCCTGCTGCAGGACGCCAACGGCGACGGGGAGGACGAGTGGATCCCCATCGTCGATCCGCGGACCTTCGGCCGGCATCGGCTGTTCCGGCTGGGTATCGGCTACTACTTCTAACAGGGGCTGAAAAACGGGATCCCCGGGGATCCCGGTCAGGAAAGGATAGCGATGGTACGAACCAATGGAAGTCAGGTGAGAGGATGGGGGCGGTGGCCTGTTCCTGTCCGCATGATCTCCCTCTTCTTGCTGGTGGTTTGCCTCGCGGCACCCGCGGCGGCCGTCATGGACCTCGAGAACCCGGTGATCGAAATGGGGTACAACCCCAACGGGATCTTCATTCTCGACGGTACCTACGTGATGAACGTCGGTGAGGTCCAGATCAACATCACCAACTGGGGCCTGATCGGATCCATGTATTCCAGCGCCACCCAGTGGTCGGACGCCCCGTCCTGCCAGTGGCCTGCGGGGTCGGGCAACGAGTATCTCTGGGCTGCCGGACTCTGGGTCGGCGGCGTGGTCCTGGGCGAGCGTCTGGTCTCCACCGGCGGCTGGGGCAGCGAGATCTACCCCCAGGACGAGCTCGAGGCCACCATCTACGAGGCCATCGACGGCGTCCTGATGCGCCCTGCCGGCAACATCGAAGCCAGCGGCGCGCGGGCGCCCATGCCCGGGCCGGACGACGACAACGACGGCCTCATCGACGAGGAGATCCTCAACGGGAAGGACGACGACGAGGACGGGAAGATCGACGAGGACTTCGCCCAGATCGGCAACCAGATGATGGTGCTGACCAACTACGACAACACCCGGCTGGCCCAGGAGAACTTCCCCGACCACACTCCCATGAACCTGGAGATCATCCAGCAGACCTACCAGTGGGAGAACGACCAGGTCGACGACTTCGTGGGCTTCGAGTACACCATCACCAACGTGGGCGTGACCGACATCCAGCGGGTCTACATCGGCTTCTTCGCCGACAGCGACATCAGCAAGCGCGGCGAGGGCGGCGGCGCCGACGACGACATGGCCGGGTCCTGGCCCGACAACCACGGAGATCCGGGGCTGGTGCGAGCCTCCGACGGCAGCTTCGTGCCCGTCCAGGTCGGCTACATGTACGATGCCGCCGAGACCGGACGCATGGAGGGCTACTTCGGCATCGTCTTCCTCGGCCACGACATCGATCCCTCGGGACAGCGCGCGCCCACCTCGGTCGGGATGCGCACGTTCCAGTCCTTCGCCGGCAACGCCAGCTTCGAGCAGGGCGGCGACCCCACCAACGACGACGAGCGCTACCAGCTCCTGAGCGCTCCCCGAGAGGAATGGGACAACAACACCCTGCCCGGCAAGCAGGCCGACTTCCGGTTCCTGGTCTCGGCCGGTCCCTTCAAGGTCCTGGCCCCCGGGGAAAGCCTCGACTTCCAGGTGGGCATGGTCTGCGGGCCCGGCCTGGGCAACGCCGACGGAGGACCGGGCCTGCTCGCCAACTGCGCCGAGGCGGCCCTGACCTGGTACGGGATCTTCGTGGACGACATCAACGCCGTGATCACCGATGCCAACCGGGAGTTCAATCCCGGTCAGCTCGGGCGGGAGACCATGCTCTGCAGGCAGGACTTCGAGAGCTCCGCCGGCGGGCAGAACCCCTTCGACAACTTCATTCCCGACTACATGGACACCACGTGCGTCGACGCCGAATGGGTGGTCAGCCAGCAGCGCCTCACCGACGAGGACCTCTTCGACTTCGAGGTCGACGGTGAGATCAAGCAGTGCGCGATGTTCAACCTGGACAACTGCTTCGAGTGCGCGCGCCAGCTGGGCTACCTCTGCGGTCCCCAGGACTTCATCGAGGAACGCTGGAAGTGCAACGATCCCGACGCCCTGTCCTATGCCGGCTGCACCGGCGTGGACGGCCTCGAGACCCAGCTCCACTGGCTGGTCGGGATGGCGCCGCCCCCGCCCGGGCTCCGGCTGTGGGCCGCCGACAGCCGGGTGCACGTCTACTGGGACAACATCAGCGAGACCACCAACGACATCCGGCTGCAGAGGGTCGACTTCGAATCCTACCGGATCTGGCGCGCCGACAACTGGGACCGTCCCTTCGGCTCCTCGCTGGTGAACGGTCCCGAGAGCTCCCTCTGGCAGCTCATCAGCGAGTTCGACCTGGAGAGCTACTACATCACCCACCGCAGCGTGGACAACGTCACCTACCTGGACACCATCCCCCTGGGGGCGAACACCGGGCTGGACCCGGTCCACTACACGCCCAGGTGCCTGTCCGATCCCCGGTATGCCGGCCTGGCCGAGGCCATGCAGGAGATCATCGACAACGATCCCGGGTACGATATCCGGAAGCGTCCGGTTCTCCGGGACGCGAACGGCGCCGAGATCCCCGAGTTCAGCGGCCTGATCCCCTGGGAATCCTATCCCGACGTGCTGGACACGTTCTTCGCCGTGGCCGTCCGCGAGGAGAACCTGGAGGAGGGGATCATCGGCAAGGATGCGGTCCAGTACTACGAGTACATCGACCGGGAGATCCACAACGGGTTCATCTACTTCTACTCGGTGACGGCCACGGACATGGCCATGCTGCCCCCGGAGAACGACTGGGACATCGGTCCGGAGTGGGGCGTCGGGCCCGGCCTGGTCGGCGATCCCGGTTCCTCGTTCTCCCACACCGTTCCCGGCGCCAAGTCGCAGACGGCGGCCGAGCGGGAAAGGGACGGGGTGAACATCTACGTGTTCCCCAACCCGGCCACGCGCGACGCCCTGAGCGAATACCAGGAACTGTTCCCCAACGGGGACGATCCCACCGGCGTGCGGGTGACCTTCACCAACCTGCCGGCGGCCCGCAACACGATCAGCATCTACACGGTGAGCGGCGACCTCGTGCAGACGATCTATCACGACGGGACCAGCGGTGTGGGGCACACCAGCTGGAACCTCATGAGCCGCAACGGACAGGAAATCGTCAGCGGAGTCTACCTGTACTCCGTCCAGGCGGATGACAACAGGTTCGATGACTACGTCGGCAAGTTCGTAGTCGTCAGGTAGGGGCTACAATGCTTGGGGCAGATAGGTGTCAACTCCGTCTGCGGACGGATCTGGAGGTTTCCATGAAACGCATCGCGATTCTGACGGCCGTTTTGCTGGCAGTGCCTACCCTGGCCCTGGGGGCCGGTGGGTTCGCAAAGGTCGGTACTTTCGGTGGTCAGGAACTCAAGATCGGCGTCAGCGCCAGGGCGACCGGTATGGGCTCCGCCTTCACGGGCGTTGCGGATGATGCCACCGCCGTGTTCTGGAATCCGGGCGGCCTCGTCAACGTGGTCGGCAACGAAGTGTCGTTGAACCACGTGTCCTGGGCGGCGGATACCAAGCTGAGCACGGCCATCCTGGCCTTCAATCCGCGCTCCATTCCGGGGACCTTCGCCTTCTCGGTGCGCTCGTTCTGGATGGATCCCCAGCTCGAGCGGACGGCCTACAATCCCGAGGGCACGGGCCGGACCTTCGACGCCGGGACGACCACGTTCGGGCTGAGCTATTCCCGGTTCTTCACGGACAAGTTCTCCGCCGGGATCACCATGAACTACCTCCACATGGGCCTGGCCGAGACCGCCGTCAACACGGGAGCCCTCGACTTCGGCATCATGTACCGGATCGGCATCAAGGACCTGAAGCTGGGGATGGTCATCCAGAACCTCGGCGGCAAGTTCACCTTCGATGAGCGGGAATCGAAACTGCCGGTGATGTTCAAGGTCGGCTCCAGCTTCAACGCCTTCAGGAACGACAAGCAGCGCCTGACCGTCGCCGTCGAATTCCAGCACCCCTCCGACAACCTCGAGCGGGCCAACGTGGGGGCGGAGTACGGCTTGAACGAGATGTTCTTCGTGCGCGGCGGCTACCACATCAACTACGACTCCGACGGATTGGCCTTCGGGTTCGGGTCCGCGTTGTCGTCAGGCAAGTCGACCCGCCTGCAGGCCGACTACAGCGCCGTGGACATGGATGCCCTGGGCTACGTCCATCGAGTGACCTTGCGGGTGACCTACTGACAGCCTCCGATCCCGCGCCGACGCTGCCCCGTCTGCCCCACCGCCCCGCGCACCTGCGGGGCGGTTTTTTTACCAATCAGTGGTGGCCAACCTCCCGGAAATTCCGTAACATCATCAAGTCCCGCCCCTGCGGGAACCGGTCGAGGGGGATCGGAGCGTCATTTCCAGCAAAGGCCGGGTCATGGCTTTCAAGTCCTGCCGCCGCGATCGTGTAAGCATCATCCATCTGCTGGCCTTCCTGTCGGCGCTCCTCCTGCCCGGAGCGGCCGCCGCGGTCCTGCATCCCCTCGACGGCGGGGGGAACTTCCACAGCTACGTGGAGATCGTCAACCGGTGGCGGGATGACGGACGCCTCGACGTCCTGGTGCTGATCGAGGTCAACAACGCCGATCTGGAGTACGAGGAAGAGGCCTCGGGCATGGTCGGCCGCCTCCGGGTCGAGGTGGAACTGGAATCCCTGGACGGCAGGATCATCGAGGAGAAACGGCAGGTCAGGACCCCAGGACTTTCGGCTCAGGACGCCGGCTCCCGGACCCTGTTCCAGATCTTCGGCGTGGTGCTCGAGGACGTTCCCTTCCGTACCGGCAAGGTCACGTGCCGGATCTACGACGTCAACCGTCTGAGGACCGGGCTCTACAACCAGCTGGCGCGCAAGAATTCCCGCAGCGAATCGGCGTCGCTGTGGTACGCCGAGGAATCGCCCCGCCCCGAACGGGGACTCGCCCTCGGGGATCCCCTCTTCCTGGCCCAGGCGCCCCTCAAGTCCTGGAACCCGGACAACGCCGCCAAGGCCGACCCGGTGAGCGGGTGGCTGCACGACTTCATGCATCCCTCGCGGCGGTTCGGCCTCCAGCAGGACAGGCTCCAGCTTTTCCTGCCCATCTGGCCTCAGGCCGGGGGGCTCCCGTCCGGGCAGGATCTCCCGGACTTGCGGGTCCAGATCACCAACCTCGACATGAACTTCGTCGTCAACGACACGATCCGGATCGACGAGCGGGGAAGGCTGGCCCTGGTGGCCGGGCGCTCCGCCGGGCTC
>JAHJTW010000291.1 GCA_018829565.1 bacterium
GGGTTGCGGCCGTTGCGCTTCTTCCGCTTGCGTTGCTCGAAGGTCCCGAATCCGGTGATCTGGACCCGGTCCCCGCTGGCCACGGCGGACGCGATGATCCCCTCCGTGGGAACCGTGGAGAAGATGGCGTCGACCGCCCGGCGGGCGGCGGCCTTGCTGAGATTGGACTTCCTGGCAACCTGCTCGATCAACTCGGTCTTGTTCATGCGGTCCACCTCCTTTGCCCTGCATCAAAGCCCCCGGTCTGCGGGGCTGTCAACCGCAAAATCCCCCGCGCAGGGTCAATACAGTCCCCCGCCGAGCCCCTCACCCAGCCCCCCCAGGTTGTCCTCGCGCCCCCGGACGAACTTCAGGGCGGGGATGGATTTCAGGTAGAGGCGGAACCCGAACTGCGAATCCACGTCGCTGAGGGTGCGGTTGAACTCGAGCGCCCAGCAGTGGAGGTCGCGGGTCAGGCTGAACTGCTGGCGCACCGGCTGGCCGATCGCCAGGTCGTACGAGGTGTCGTAGCGGAACTGCCAGCTGCGGGTCAGGTTGGCCTGCACGCCGAAGTTCACGTTGGCCCGCTTGTCCCGGGTCGAATTCGTATAGCTGTAACTGATGCTGGAATTGATCTTGAACGGCAGGTACCGTCCGCCCTCGGTCTCGTCGCGGCCCGTTCCCGAGCTCCTGGGCGTGGTCTTGCGCTGGGCGTAATCGTTGAAGGCGCTGTCCTGGTTGCGGGCGAAGGGATCGTCCGACCGGGCGCCCTGCTTGTCCTTGTCCTTCTTCTTGTCCGTGCCCAGCTTGTCCACGGCCTCGTTCTTCATGTCCTCGTCCTCACCCCCCACCGCCCCCGTGTCCAGCCGTCCGGCGAAGTTGAGGCTGTAGTTGAATCGGGTGGACTTCAGGGCCAGGTTCTTCGGGTCGATGGAGTTGCTCACCTTCAGCTGCAGGTACCGGCTCTGGCCGGGTTTGACGGTCAGGTTGCTGGAGATGTCTCCCCATCGGTCTCCCGGTTCCTTCTTGGGGTTGTAGCTCGTGCTCAGACCCCAGTCGAGGAGGCCGTCCAGCTTCTTCACGGTGGTGGAATCGCCGGCGTCGGCGAGGTACTTCACGTCCAGGCGGTTGTCCCAGCTGAGGGACAGGGTGGTGCCGTGCCGCTGCTTGTCCGGGATGGCCGGCGTCACGTTCCAGGTCGCGCCCAGCTTGGTGGTGTGCCGGATCGTCTGCAGGCGCCCGACGTGCACCGGGAAAAGGCCGTAGAGGGTGGTCCCCAGGTTGGTGCTGAAGCTGAGATTGGGTCTGGTCTCCTCATTCCGCTCATAGACCGGATCGTAGTGCCCGGTGGAGTCCGAATCCTCGACCCAGGCGCGGCCCTCGGTGGTCTCCCGGAACCAGTCCTGCCCGGCGTTGGCGCTGAGGCTCACGTTGAAGATGCCCACCCGGGGCGGGCGGAGGCTGACCGAAGCCTTCCCGTTGGCGTTGTAGCGGGTGACGTCCGTCAGCTCGTAGTGCTTCCTGTCGGACTTCAGGCTGTAGGAATGCTGCACGTAGGTGTTGCGCAGCAGGTCGCCGAAGAAGTTGCCCTTCTGCCCCCCCTTCAGCTGCCTGGCCAGGGTGAACTGGCGGAAATTCAGGGACAGCGAGGGCAGGGTGAGGCTGTAGATCAGGTTGTCGGTGCCCGGATCGTCGTCCTCGGCGTTGACGCGGCCGTCCCGGGTGGCGTTCAGGTTGGCGCTTACCAGATCCCAGTTGCGGCTGAGGTAGACGTTCGACTTCATCTGCCCGCTGACGATGTCACGGGTGTTGGACCCGGTCAGGTCGTTGCTGCTCAGGGATGAACTGGACATCCGCACGTCGGCGCGGAACTTGTAATCGTCGAACAGGGTCGGCTGGTTGTGGCCCCAGACGAACTGCCATTCCCGGGTCCGGTTCGCGTCGTTCAGACCGATCTGCCGGGTGAAGTCCACCGTCCCGTTGAACGTGTAGCGCTTGATGTAGCGGTTCGAGACCCGGAAGGCGAAATCCTGGCGCTCGTTGTAATCACCCTCGACGATGAAGTCCAGGTAGTCGTTGGTGGCCCAGTAGTAGCCGAAGTCGCGGATGTAGCGGCCCTCCCGGGAGGACCAGCCGAAATCGAAGGACGGGAACAGGATGCCCGACTGGCGGCCCTGCTTGAGGCTCTTGAAGTAGAACGGCAGGGCGAAGACGGGCACCTGGCCGATCTTCAGGACGATGGGGGCGGCCACGACCTTGTCCCCCTGGCGCATCTTCATGTTGTGCGACCAGAAGTGGTAATGGGGCTCGGCGAGGTCGCACGAGGTCATGTTGCCCCCGCAGATCTTCATGGTCTCGTCGGGGTAGCGTCGGATGCTCTCCCCGAGGTAGTAGTAGCCGTCGAACGAGGTCACCCCCGACTGGACGGCGCCGGTCTTGTGCTTGAAGTTGTACCCCATGCGCTCGCCGACCACCGCGTCGTTGTCCTTCAGGTAGGGTTCGCCCTCGGAATAGAGCTCGCGCGTGGCCGTGTTCAGCACGATGTGGCGGGCGGTATGCTCCATGGTGCCGTAGTCGAGCTTGCCGTCCCCGTTGATCTCCATGGTCTGCCGGCCCATCTCGAACCGGATCTCCCGGCCGCTGTAGTCGACGTCCTCGGCGGCGGCGATGAAGTTCATGATGGCCCGGCCCGAGGCCGACCCCGCATGCATGACGGAATCGAGACCGGCCACCGACAGGGTGTCCGGCAGCAGGGATTTGAGGGAGTCGGGCAGCGTCGCCAGATAGGGGCGGAGGTATTCGTTCAGGGCCGAATCCTGCCAGGCGACCCCGGCCGGCAGGAGGGCGCCCAGGGAATCGACCCCCGCGAGGCTGTCCGGCAGCAGGGCGGCCAGCAGCGAATCGCGCCGGGCGGACCGGGTCATCATGTCCCTCATCTCGGCGATCCTGGCGAACTTGTAGGTGCCGGAGACGTTGCCGTAGACGTCGACCCGCCGTACGCGCTCGTCGCGGAAGTAGATGATGATGGTGTCCCCGGTCACGTCGTTGGTGGCGATCTCGTCGTCGATGTCCGTGGGCGTGTAGTGGCTCCTGCCGTTGCCCAGGACCACGGTCCGCTGGATCTGGTCGTCCTCGAACTCCACCGTGATCGTGTCCCCCTCGAGCACGTCGAGGGCGGGCAGGCCCTGGTAGATCGCGGCCAGGCTGTCGGGCGTGGAATCCTCCATGACGGCCTGGCCCATCATCCTGACCTGGCGCAGGTGGCCGTCGGCGTACTGGAACTCGATGGCTTCGCCGGTCATGCGGCTCTTCTCGCCGAGCAGGACCTCGGGCTTGCCCGTCAGGACCATCCGGTGCCGCCCGTAGGCGACCGCGGTGTCGGCACGGGCCTCGGTGCGGTCCTGGTGGATGCGGACCGAATCCACCATCACGACCTTGTCCTCGTCCCGCAGGAACTGCATCCACCCCGACCGGCCGGTGAACGGGCCGCCGGACTGCTCGCGGCTGGTCAGCACCGGATTGACGTCCACCGTCGCGGTGCCCCCGTTCTTGTCGAAGACGGCGTGGTCCCCGGTGACCATGTTCCTGGCCTCCGGTTCCACGATGCGGACGTTGCCGAAGGCCTCGCCCTGGTCGGTGTCCCGGTCCTGGAAGATGGTGTCCGCCCTGATGGTGTACTCGGGGGCCACCAGCAGGGCGTCGCCGATCAGACGCATGATCCGCCCGCCCTGCCGGACCTCCGCCTTGCGGCTGGTCCCGATCACCTCACCGTCCTCGATCCTCACGTCCCAGTAGAAATCGCTCTCTTCGCCCTGGTTGCGGAAGACGGCGCGCTTGCAGGTCAGCACCTGGGGGGTGGTGTCGGGTTCCGCGGCGGCGAGGGAGTCGGCGGGCACCGGAGCTCCGGAGGTGTCCGGTGCTGCGGCGAGGGAATCCTGGCCTGCGGCGGCGGAGTCCGCGGCGGCGGAGTCCGCGGCGGCGGTGTCCGCCGTGGCGGCTGCGGCCCCGGGCGAGGCCAGCTTGCCGACGATGCGCACGTTGCCCATGGCCATGCCCAGGCCGATGGCCCGGTCCTGGTAGATGGTGTCGGCGGTGACGGTGTGGTCGGGCGTGACGAGCACCGCTTCGTCGATGAGCCGGACGTGACGGCCGTCCCCCTTGATCTCCCCGCGCAGGCCGGTCCCGGTCATGTCCCCGTCGATGAGCCGGATGTTGCCGAAGAAATCCGCCCGGCCCTCGCCCCGGGTGTAGATCGCCCGGTCGCAGTACAGCACCGCTTCCCGCCGGGTGATCTTGACGTTGCTGCGCAGGATGAAGATGTCGGATTCGACGTACTCGCGGGCCGTGTCCGCCTCGGCGACCAGGGTGTCGCGGTCGATCACGACGTTGCCGTAGAGGTGGCGGATCGTGCGGCCGTTGGCCTTGGTGGATCTCATGCGGTCGGACGAGATCTTGGAGACCTGGCCCGCCCCACCCTTCGGTGTTGCTCGCTCCTGGGCCCGGGCCGCGGGCGACACGACCGCGCCCGCCGCCAGGACCAGGATCACCGCGCCGAGCGTCAGCAACGCCGGGGCGAGCGTGCGGCGGACGAAGCCGCCCTCCGCATCTCCAGGCACCCGGTTGCCGACGCGCTTCCTCACTCCCCGGACGCCTCCCCGGTCACCAGCAGGGCGGCGCCCACGGCGGCCGCCAGGGGCCCCAGTTCGGCAGGCAGGATGGGGGTGTCCTTGGCCTCGGCGGCCAGGACGATGGCGCGTGCGGTCCGGCGGCAGGGCTCGAAGAT
This sequence comes from bacterium, assembly GCA_018829565.1. Taxonomy (GTDB): domain Bacteria; phylum Krumholzibacteriota; class Krumholzibacteriia; order LZORAL124-64-63; family LZORAL124-64-63; genus JAHJTW01. The sequence continues at coordinate 4,763 of JAHJTW010000291.1, forward strand.
CAGGTCCCCGGCCTGGGCGACCCCTCCCCCGATCAGGATGCGGTCCGGATCCAGAACGTTGATCAGGTTGCCGACGGCCTGGCCCAGCCTGCGGCCGGCCAGGGTGAAGATGCCGGCCGCGTCCTCATCGCCGGCCACCGCCAGCCGGGCCAGGTCCCGCGTCGTCAGGGCGACGCCCCTGGCGGCGACCAGGTCCCGCAATCCAGGTCCGGCGTCGCCGGCGGCCGCCTCCCTCGCCGCGCGCAGGAGGCCCACGCTGCCGGCGTACGCCTCGAGACAGCCCCGGCCGCCGCAGGTGCAGACCGGACCGTGGGGATCCATGACCATGTGGCCGATCTCCCCCGCCCCGAAATGAGTCCCGACCAGCAGTTCGCCGCCGAGAAGCACGCCCCCGCCGACGCCCGTGCCCAGGGCGATCATGACCAGGTCGGCGCAGCCGCGACCCGCACCGGCCCGGAACTCGCCGTAGAGCGCCCCGTTCACGTCGTTGGCCAGGGCCCGGCGGACGTTTCCGAAGACGGCGTCCACCGCGGCGAAGAGGTTGGAGTCCTCCCAGCCGGGCAGGTTGGGCGAGCGGCCCAGCCAGCCGGTGAGCGGATTGACGATCCCGGCGCAGGCCAGACCGACACCGTGCAGTCGGCCTCCGTCCAGGACGGGCCCGGTGGCCCGGGCCACGCGGCCCAGGGTGGTTTCGGGACTGGCGGGATCGGTGGGGACGTCGCCTTCGGCGCGGACGGCCCCGGCGAGGTCGGCCACGACGTACTTGGCCCCGGTTCCACCCACATCCACGCCCAGAAGCAGATCAGCCGTCACGATTCCACCTTTCCACGTTCGCCCAGGACCTCGCTCGCCGGCCGGACGACCGCCGAATCCGCCAGATCCCCGTAACCCAGGACGTGCAGGGTCTCGCCCACCAGGAAGCAGCTGCCGGTCACCAGGACCGCATCATCGGGTCCGAGCCGGGCGGCGAGGTGCCCGACGGCCCCGGCGAGGTCGGGGGCCACCCGGCATCGCGCAAGGTCGGCTCCGGGGCCGGACCAGGGCGAGGGCTCCAGACCCCAGGCCTCCAGAAGCACCGACAGTTCCTCGGCCCGGCGCGACCGCGGCAGGGAGACCGGAGCGGCCACAACCGCGTCGGCGCCGCGGACCATCGCACCCAGATCCCCGGGCCATTCCTTGTCGTACATCGATCCCAGCAGGAGCACTCTCCGCCCGCGGCAGGGCCGGGCCAGGAACTGCCCGAGGGCCACCTGCAGGGCCTGCATGTTGTGGGCGGTGTCGAGGATCCAGTCGGGGCGGCTCAGAAGCAGCTGATACCGCCCCGGCAGGAAAAGATTCCCCAGAGCCGCGGCGGGATCGGCGGGCACCAGCGGCAGGCCCGCGGTCTTGCCGATCTCCACCAGGGCCAGCAGGGCCAGCGCCGCGTTGCGCCGCAGGACGGGGCCGCCGGGATCAGGCAATCCCCCGAGGACCCGGTCCCTCAGGATCAGATCCCAGGAGCCGCCCTCGATCCGGGGATCCTCCCAGCGGGCCAGTTCATCCACGAAATGGCAGGGGCTGCCGGCCTGGACGGCCGCGGTGAAGACCTGGCTCCGCAGTTCCTCCTGGACCCCGCAGAACAGGGGGACCCCCCGCTTCAGCAATCCCAGCTTCTCCGCCGCGATCTCGGACAGGGTCTCCCCCAGGATCTTCTGGTGGTCCAGGCCGATGGTCGTCAGCAGGATCCCCTCGGCGGGCAGGGCGTTGCTCGCGTCCAGCCGCCCCCCCAGCCCGGTCTCGCAGCAGAACCAGTCCACGCCGTGGTCGGCGGCCAGCTGGACCGCCAGGGCGGTCAGGGTCTCGAACCAGCTGGCCTCGTGCCGGTCCACCAGGGGCCGGATCGCCCGGGCCCGCTCGGCGAACTCCCCGGCGTCCACGCTGGTCTCGGCGATCTGGATCCGCTCGGTCACCTGCAGCAGGTGGGGGCTGGTGTAGGTGGCCGTCCGGTATCCCGCCGCCTGCAGGAGGCGGGCGAGGATGCGGGTCGTGCTGCCCTTGCCGTTGGTCCCGGCCACCACCAGGGTCCGGACCCGCCTCTCGGGGTTGCCCAGATCGTCCAGCAGGCCGCGGATGCGCTCCAGCCCGGGACGGATCCCCATCCGGTTCAGGCCGAAGAGCCAGTGCAGGGACGGATCGCGGGGCGCGAAGGGGGCGGCGAGATCGACGCCCACGCCGGGTTCACCCGGGAAGCCCTTCTCCCCGCTGTTGCCGGGTCGGTCCTGGATCATGGAGTCAGCCTCGCGGCGGTCGCCGCACCGAGACGTCACGGCCCTCGACGAACCACTGCAGGGTCCGCACCAGGGTGTCCTTCAAATCCTTGCGCTCGACGATGAGGTCGACCATGCCGTGCTTGACCAGGAATTCCGAGGACTGGAAGCCCTCGGGCAGGTCTCCGCCGATGGTCTGCTTGATGACCCGCGGCCCGGCGAACCCGATCAGGGCGCCGGGCTCGGCGACGTTGACGTCCCCGAGGGTGGCGTAGCTGGCCGTGACCCCCCCGGTGGTGGGATTGGTCAGGATGGAGATGAAGGGGATCCCCTCCTTGCGCAGGCGCGCGAGGACCGCGCTGGTCTTGGCCATCTGCATGAGGGACAGCAGGGATTCCTGCATGCGGGCGCCGCCGCTCTGGCTCAGGATGATCGCCGCCTCCCGGTACTGCAGGGAATCCAGCAGGGCGCGGGCGATCTTCTCGCCCACCACCGAGCCCATGCTGCCGCCCATGAAGGAGAAGTCCATGACCGACATGCTGACGGGGATCAGGCCGATGGTGGCCCGGCCGCAGATCACCGCATCCTCCTTGCCCGTCTTCTGGCGGGTGGCCTTGATGCGGTCCTTGTAGCGCTTGGAATCGCGGAACTCCAGGGGATCGAGGCTGACGATGCCCGCGTGGGTCTCCTGCCAGGAGCCCTCGTCGCAGAGCAGCTCGATGTACTTCTCGGTGGTGAAGGACAGATGGTGCCCGCAGGATCCGCACACCCAGAGATTGCGTTCCAGTTCCCGGTGATAGAGCACCTCGGAGCACTGGGGACACTTGCGCCACAGGTTGTCCGGGATGTCGGATTTCTGGCTCGTGATGGCCTTGATGCCTTTGGCGGCCTGCGTCAACCAGGACACGGCGTACTCCTCCCCTGGGGGGCGCGCCGGACGGCGCCCCGGATGGCATGCGTGGATCCGGCTCCAAGGTAGCCCGAAAGCACCGCCCGGGACAACCTCAATCCGGATTTTCCCCTTCGGCCCCCGCGCCAGCGGGGGCGGGGCCCGACAAGGCGGCCAGATCCGACAGGGGGCCCGTCATGATGATGGCGTCCTCGCCGTTGTCGCCGTAATAGCCGGGCCGCAGCCCGACCTCCCGCAAACCGTGCCTGCGGTAGAACTGCCTGGCGCCGGTATTGCTCCGCCGGACCTCGAGGGTAACGTCAACCATGCCAAGGGGCTCGGCCCTCCGAGCGGCCTCGGCCAGCAAGGCTGTGCCCAGGCCCAGGCGCCTGGCGTCCGGATCGATCGCGATGTTCAGGACGTGCAATTGATCCACCACCAGCCAGGCCATGAGGTAGCCGCACACCTGGCCGGCCCGCTCGGCGACCAGGGACAGCCGCAGGGCGTCGGCGCCCAGTTCCCCGTAGAGGGCGTCGGCCGTCCAGGGATCCGAGAAGCTGAGGTGTTCGATCCGCAGGACCGCCCCCAGGTCCTCGGGCCGGGAGCGGCGGATCACCACCGGAGCAGCCGGGGCGGTCATGGGTCGTCCCGCTCGGTGCGATGGGCCTGGACGTCCCCGCTCGGCCGCAGCGGGGTCAGGTCCACCCGCTGCTTGATCTCCGCGTCGGACACCCGCATGTACTCGGGCACCAGGGCGAAGGGATGGATCCTGGGCAAGCCGGCCGCAGGATCGCCCATGGCGACCGCCAGGGCTGCCGCGGTCCTGGGATGGGCCGACGTCCAGCGTCTGAGGCTCGGTTCCCCCCGGCCGCGCAGTTCGGCGCGCAGGGACTCCCCCTGCCCCACCAGCAGTTCGGCGCCGTCGCCCCCGAAGATGGTCCCTTCCAGGGGGACCCCCGCGGCGACCACCCGCCCCCACCAGGCGTCGGGGGTCCCGGCGCACGGGACGGCCACCGGGGCGACCCAGCCCCCGGCCCGGGCGAAGATCCCGCAGAAGATCTCGCCCCGCCGGGCGTCCAGGGCCGGCGCGGCCGCTTCCGCTTCGGGGTACTCGGCCAGCAGGGCGGCAGCCATCGCCTCCAGGGTCGAAACCGCCACCAGCTCGCAGCCCAGGGCGTAGGCCAGACCCTTGGCCGTGGCCACGCCGATGCGCACCCCGGTGAAGCTGCCGGGACCGCGGACGATGCCCAGGCCGGCGACCTCCTCGCGCGACCGGCCGGCCTCGTCCAGCAGCTCCTGGATGACCGGCAACAGGGCGTCCGCGTAGCTGCCGTGGATGTTCAGGGGGCGGTAGGCCAGCAACGCGGCCCCTTCGGCGAGGGCGAACCTGCCCCAGGGGGTGGCGGTGTCCAGGGCGAGGTTCAGCACGGCCCATCCGCCCCTTCCGCCGGCCCCACCAGGGTCCGCCAGGACTCCGGCACGGCAGGCCGCGCCCTCAGGCGCCAGGTCCGGTCGTCCGGCCCGGGACCGGCCGTGCCCAGCCACTCGGCCACCAGGGGGAATCCCCGCAGTTCGGCGAGGATCCGGTCGGGCCATTCGGCCACCAGGATGGCCCCGCCGCCCGCGACCTCGTCCAGGATGTCGGGCAGGCCGATGTCGCCCAGGTCCGCGCCCGGCTCCACCCGGTAGAAGTCCAGGTGGTGGACCACCAGGTCGCCCCGGTAGGTGTTGACCAGGGTGAAGGTGGGGGAAACGACCTCGCCCTCGACACCCAGCCCCTTGCAGAGCCCCTGGGTCAGGCAGGTCTTGCCCGCGCCCAGGTCCCCGTGCAGCAGGATGATCTCCCCGCCGGTGATCAGGCGGGCCAGACGCCCGCCCAGGGCGGCCGTGGCGGCCGGACCGTCGGTGGCCACGGCCCAGGGGAAGCCGTCGGGATCGGGAAGCGCGTGCGCGGTCGGATCCATGATGCCTCAGCGCGGACGCAGCACCACGAACGGGCAGATCATCTCCTGCAGGCTGATGCCGCCGTGCTGGAAGCTGTCCCGGTAGAGGCGCTCGTACTCGTGGAAGTTGGTCGGGTAAACCAGGTAGGTGTTCTCCGTGGTGACGGCGTAGTTCTCGATGGGGCTCTGGGCCGGCAGCCGGCACTTCTCCGGATCCTTGATGAACAGGATCTTGTCGTCGTCGACGCCGAGGTTGTCCCCGAACTTGTAGCGGACGTTGGAGCTGGTGTCCCGGTTGCCCCGGATCTTGACCGCCTTGGTGCAGAGCATCGACCCATGGTCGGTGGTCAGGATGACCGTGCAGTCCCGGCGGCTGAGGTTCTTCATGACGTCGAACAGGTTGCTGTGCTCGAACCAGGAGCGCATCAGGGTGCAGAAGGCGACCTCGTCGGGGGCCAGCTCCTTGAGGATGCGGTTCTGGCTGCGGCCGTGGGACATGATGTCCAGGAAGTTGTAGACCCCCGCCACCAGCCTGGTGTCGCCGAGAGAGCCCAGGTTGCGATGCAGCTGGTCGGTGTCGCGCGCGTCGGACACCTTGTAGTAGCGGCAGCTGCCGGACGCCGGGCTCCCGGTGCGCCTGAGCAGCTCGTCCAGCAATTCGCCCTCGTGGGCGTTGCGGCTGCCCTCGTGGTCGGCCGCCCCGATCCACCAGCTGGGATAGCCCTCGGCGATGTCCAGCGGGTACAGCCCGGCGAACAGGGCGTTCCGAGCGTAGGGCGTGGCCGTCGGCAGGATCGACCAGTAGTTGCGGCGGTCGATGTGGTAGAACGGCTCGAGCAGGGGTTCGATGGTGCGCAGCTGATCGAGCCGCATGCAGTCGATCACGATCCAGAAGACCTGCCTGCTCCGCTCGATCTCGGGCGCGATCCAGGTTTCGAAGACCCGCGGGCTCAGCAGGGGGATGCCCCCTCCCTCACCCTTGGGGCCGCCCACCCCGGTGGCCCCGTCGGTGTTGACCCAGGTGCAGTAGCGTTCGCGGACGTACTTGGCGAAGATCTGGTTCGCGGCGGCCATCTGCTCGGCATGGGTCTGCAGGAGTCCGTGGTCGCTGTACTTGTAGAGATCCAGCCCCCAGGTCACCAGATCGGTGTAGATGCGCTCCCAGTCCTCGGGCGCCGCGGCGGTCCCGATGCGGTCGCCCAGGGCCATGAAGTTCCTCATGTAATCCCGGGTGACTTCCTCGCTGGTGAGCTTGCGGGCCTCGAGATGCCTTTTCAAGGTGCTGAGGATCTGGAGGGGCGACACGGGCTTGACCAGGTAGTCGTTGATGCGCTTGCCGATGGCCCGGCTCATCAGATCCTCGGCCTCGCTCTTGGTGATCATGATCACCGGAACGTGCTCGTTGATCTTCCGCAACTCCTCGAGGGTCTCCAGGCCGCCCATGCCCGGCATCATCTCATCCAGGAGGATGGCGTCGAAGGGCTGCGCCGCCAGCAGGGCCAGGGCGTCCCGCCCGTTGGTGACCCCCTCGACCTCGTATCCCTTCTCGGTCAGGTAGACCAGGTGGGAGCGCAGATCCTCGATGTTGTCGTCCACCCACAAGATGCGAAAAGCCACGGTCGGCTCCTTTGGTTAGTCCTTGGCGGCCACGAAGGCCGGGGCCGGGCGCGGCAGGTCCGAGGCGGGCGGCAGGGTCACCAGGAAGGTGGTGCCGTGCGGGCTGGTGCTCTCGATCCGGATCCTGCCCCCATGGTACTGGGTCACGATCCGCTTGACCAGCGCGAGGCCCATGCCCCAGCCGCGCTTCTTCGTGGTGAACCCGGGCTCGAAGATCTTGTTGCCCACCCGGGAGGGGATGCCCTTCCCCGTGTCGCTGACCAGGATGCGGGCGCCGCCGCCGGGATCGTCCTCCAGGAGCAGCGTGATGGTGCCCTTGCCGTCGCTCAGGGCGTCGATCCCGTTCTTGATGAGGTTCTCCAGGACCCAGCCGAGCAGATCCCGGTTGAACAGCACGTCCTGGGTCAAGGTTCCCTCGCGCCGCAGCTGGACCCGGCCGCCGAGATGGGGCAGCCGCCGCTGGAAGTAGCTCACCGTCTCGTCGACGACGCCCAGCAGGTCGGTGTCCTCGAGCTTGGGCTGCGACCCGATCTGGCTGAACCGGGCCGACACCATGCTGAGCCGGTCGATGTCGCGGTTCATCTCGACGATCACGTCGTCGCTCTTTCCCACCTTGTCCTCCATGAGGGCGGCCCACCCCATCAGGGAGGTCAGCGGAGTCCCGAGCTGGTGGGCGGTCTCCTTGGCCATGCCCGCGAACAGGGCCTTCTGCTGCGCATCCTTCTTGCTCTGCATGGCCCACAGGATGACCAGGAAGAACAGGGCCATCACCATCAGTTCGAGATAGGGCATGACCCGCAGGCGCTGGCTCAGGGCGCTGCGTCCGTAGTGCAGGGTGCCCACCCGCTGCCCGTCGGTGTCGAAGATGGCGAAGGGATCCTGCTCCTGGTCGTACCCCGCCGCCAGGGTCAGGATCTCCTGGATGATCGGGTTGCTGGGATTGGACATGTTCTCCCGCATGAGGATCTGATAGTCGGGCAACGGGATCCCGATCACCGGCTCGTTCCACAGCAGCGGCCGTCCCCCCTTGTCCGTCAGGATGATGGGGACCTCGTTCTCGTTGATGATGTTGATGATGGGCTGGATGCCCTCGAGGGACTCGGCCTTGATCAGGCGGCTGGCCTGGGCCGACAGCAGCTCGGTGGTCAGATAGGCCTGCCGTTCCACGCTCTTGCTCACCTGGATGGTGAACAGGGTCGTGGCCACGACGATGCTGATGCTGCCGAGCAGAAGGTACGTGTTGAACAGGTACTGCCTGCGCAGCCCCTTGGCCAGTGTTGCGGCGAAACCATTGCGCATCTAGCCGATGTACTCCATCCCGCCCAGGTAGGGCGCCAGGACCGGGGGCACGCGGATCCGCCCGTCGGCGGTCTGGTAGTTCTCCATGACGGCGACCAGGATGCGCGGCAGGGCGAGGCCAGAACCGTTGAGGGTGTGGACGAAGCCCTTGCCGTCCGGGCCCTTGAAGCGGATGCCGGCCCGACGGGCCTGGAAGTCGGTGAAGTTGCTGCAGGAGGAGACCTCGAGCCACTTGCCGACGCCGGCCGACCAGACCTCCAGGTCGTAGCACTTGCACGCGGCGAAGCTGAGGTCGCCCGTGGCCAGGGTCAGGACCCGGTAGGGGAGCTCCAGCTTCTGCAGCAATTCCTCGGCGTCGGCGGTGAGGCTCTCGAGCTCGTCCCAGGAGGTTTCCGGCCGGGTGAACTTCACCATCTCCACCTTGTGGAACTGGTGGACCCGCAGCAGCCCGCGCGTGTCCTTGCCCGCGGCGCCGGCCTCGCGCCGGAAGCAGGGCGAGAAGGCGCAGTACTTCAGGGGCAGGTCTTCCGCCGCGATGGTCTCCTCCATGTGCAGGTTGGTCACCGAAACCTCGGCCGTGGGGATCAGGTACAGGTCGTCGCCCGGGCAGTGGTACATGTCGTCGGCGAGCTTGGGCAGCTGCCCGGTCCCCGTCATCGCCTTGGGGCCCACCAGGTAGGGGATGTTGGCCTCGACGTAGCCCTGCTCCCGGTGGACGTCGAGGAACCAGTTGATCAGGGCCCGCTCGAGCCGGGCGCCGTCGCCCGTCAGCACGGTGAAACCGCTGCCGCTCATGCGGGCCGCGCGCTCGGGGTGGAAGATGCCCAGCTCGGCGCCGATGTCCCAGTGGGGCATGACCGTGAACCCGGGGTCGGCCGGCTCGCCCCAGGTGCGCACCACCTGGTTGTTCTCCTCGCCGCCGGGGGGCACGCTCTCGTGGGGAACGTTGGGGATCCGCATGTAGAGCTGCTCGACCTGCTGCTCGAGCTCGTCGGCCCGCGCCTTCAGATCCTTGATCCGGGCGGCGGTGTCCTTCATGGCGGCGATGTCGGCGCTCGCGTCCTCGCCGGCCTTCTTCTTCTCGCTGATGGCCTTGTTGGCCCGGTTGGCCTCGGCCTGCAGGGTCTCGGTCTCCTGGAGGGCGGCGCGGCGCTCGGCGTCCATGGCGTAATAGGCGGCGATGTCCACCGATTCGTTCTTCAACGCGACCGAACGGACCACCAGGTCCTGGTTCTCCCTCAAGAATTTGCGATCCAGCAAGGGACATCCCTTTCTTTGGGCGGACGGATCCCCTCGTCCGGCCGCCGTGTGGGCGGGACCGGGGAAATGGAATTGCATTCCCGACTGCAGGCTGATAGAAGGGTAGTAACAAACCGTGACCTGCGGCAAGCACAATCGCCGCCCCGGAAAAGAGGATGTCCCATGACCCGCGAGGATCTGGCCGGCCGGCTGCGCGCCCTGCCTGCCACCCGGAAGATCATCACCGCCCTGGACGTGCCCGGCGCCGCCGAGGCCCTGGATCTGGCGGCCCGCCTGGGCCCCGACGGCGGCTTCGTCAAGGTGGGGCTCGAACTGTTCTCCGCGGCCGGCCCCGCGGTCGTGAGGGATCTGCGGAGCGCGGGCCGGGACGTCTTCCTGGATCTCAAGTACCACGACATCCCCAACACCGTGGCCAAGGCCGCCGTCCAGGCCGCGGCCCTCGGGGCCTCCCTCTGCACCGTCCACGCCGCCGCGGGCCGTGCCGCCCTGACCGCCGCCGCCGAGGCCCTGGCCCGGGTCCCGGTCTCCCCCGCCGCCGCCGACGGCCGCCGTCCCGCCCTTATGGCGGTCACGGTGCTGACCAGCATGTCCGCCGGCGAGCTTCAGGAGACCGCGCCCTCCCCCGACTCCCTGGCCGACCGGATCGCGCGCCTGGCCGCCCTGGCCTGGGATTGCGGATGCGACGGCCTCATCTGTTCCGCCGCGGACCTGCCGGCCGTGAGATCGGCCGTGGGCCCTGCGCCCCTGGTGGTGACCCCCGGCATCCGCCCCGCCGGAGCCGGGAAGGACGACCAGCACCGCATCGCCACCCCCGCCCAGGCCGTGCGGGACGGGGCGGACTTCCTGGTGATCGGCCGCCCCATCACCCAGGCCCCCGATCCGGCCGCCGCCATCGCGGCCATCGCCGCGGAGATCGCCGCGGCCTGACCCTTGACCCCGATTCCCGCAGGAGGGGATCCCCGATGACTCAAGAGATGATGCAGGACAAGGTCCTCAACCTGATGTCCGAACTTGGAGCCCTGCACGAGGGCCACTTCCTGCTGAGCAGCGGACTGCACAGCGACAAGTACTTCCAGTGCGCCCGCATCCTCCAGTTCCCCGAGCTGGCCCGCGAACTGGGCGCCGCGATGGCCGGTTTCTTCCCCGGCGCCGGCTACGACCTGGTGGTGAGCCCCGCCCTCGGCGGCATCCTGATCGGCCACGAGGTGGCCCGCGCCCTGGGGCGCCGTTTCGTCTTCACCGAGCGCAAGGACGGCCGGATGATGATCCGGCGCGGCTTCGAGATCGCCGAGGGCGAGAAGGTGGTCATCGCCGAGGACGTCGTCACCCGGGGCACCAGCCTGCTGGAGGTGGCCTCGGTGGTCGAGGCCGCCGGCGGCAAGGTGGTCGGCCTGACCAGCATCATCGACCGCACGAGCGGCGAGGTCGAACTGCCCCTGCCCCTGCAGTCGCTGGCCCGGGTGTCGGTCCGGACCTGGGCCGCCGAGGCGTGCCCCCTGTGCCAGGCGGGCAAGGAACTGGTCAAGCCCGGCAGCAGGGGGAACTGAGACCCATGGCCGCCGGCCCTCCGAACCCTTTGGCGGGCCGCGGACCGGCGGTCGCGGGCATCCTGGCCGCCCTGCTGTTCCTGGCCGTCTGGACCCCGCTGCAGACCGAACGCGCCGTCCCGCCCACGAGCGACCTCTACACCCATCTCTCGGTCGCCCGGCACCTGCTGCGGGGGGACGGGTTCCTCACCGACGTGACCTATCCCCTCTCCTTCGCCTTCCCCTTCGCCCGGACGCTGCCTCAGCCGTTGATCCACCGCATGCCCGGGTTCGCCGCGCTGCTGACCTTGCCCGTGGCCGCGGCCGGCGGGGATCCGGCCCGGGCCGTCGTCTTCACCCAGGTGTTCATGGCCCTGATCCTGGCGGGGATCGCCGGCCTGGGAGTCTGGGGTCTGGTGCTGCGGGGGCGGGGGCGCGGGACGTGGTTGTGGCTGGTCCTGCTCGGCGCCAGTCCCCTGTTCGCGTTCGCCGTCGAGTGGGGCCACGACGAGCTGGCGGCCGGCGCCCTGCTGCTGGGGATCCAGCTCGCCCTGGCCCCCGGCGAAAACCCGGGCCCCCGGCGGGTGGGCCTGATGGCCGGCCTGCTGGCGCTGATCCGCCTGGAGCTGATCTGGATCCCGGTGCTCTGGTGGTTGGCGCGCTGGGGCAAAGACCGCCGCTTCTGGCTAATGCTGGCGGTCCTGGCCGCGGTGATGGCGCCCTGGTCCCTCCGGAACCTCAGGGTCACCGGCCAGCCCTTCTTCACCCTGCAGGGGGTGGCGGAGCACGCCAAGGACACCCGGACCTTCCCCGGGTACACCGTCTACCGGGGCCTGGAGCCCCAGCCCCTGGTCGAATCCCTGCGCCGGGACCCGGAGGCCCTGGCCCGCAAGGCCGCCCGCGGCCTGAGGTTCTACCGCGACGATCTGACCCGGCTGATGCCCTGGCCCTGGCTGGCGGTCCTGGCGGCCGTTCCCCTGGCCGGGCTGCTGCGGCCGTCAGGTGGTGCCGCCGCCCCTGGGCGGGTCCGGATTCCGCCCCTGGGGCCGGCCGCCGTCACCCTGGTCCTGATGATCGCGCTCTACGCCCCCTTCGATCACGACCTGCGGCACCTGATCCCCCTGCTGCCCGTCCTGTTCTGGGAACTGAGCCGCACCCTGGCCGGCGTGCGCTGGCCCGGCCATCCCCGCCGGGCCTGGCTGCGCGGGCCGGTTCTCGGCGCTTGCGGCCTGATCCTGGCCTTCCTGCTGCCCTGTCCCCTGCCCGGCTGGGAATCGGCGGCGGCCGACGCGGCCCGCCGGCAGACCCTGGTCGCGGCCGCCGTCGAGGAGGCGCGGTCGACCCGGCAGGGCGTCCTGTTCTTCGAATACTCGGCGGTGCCCTGGTACGCGGATAGACCGGGTGTTTGGTCACCCTTGAACACCGAGGTCCGGCAGAAAATCCTGGACACAACGTTCCTCCTCCCCCAAGCCGAAAAAGCTGAATAAGACCTGTCCAAAATAGGTTTTCAGATTGAGGTGTCCCAAGTCAAAACCCCATCTGCGCCGAAAGGGGCGTTATCTTGGCTCGGGCGCCTTCTTGTTTTCTGATAATGGTATCCAAAATCGCCCCCTGGGGGACCTACATCCCCGAAAACAGCCTTCAATCCAGGTTTCCCGTGCTGTTTTGGAATTTCTGGGTAAACCGATCCTCCTTCCCAGGCGCCGGCGGCCGGTGGGTTCTCCGTCAGGCTGCGTCCCTTGAGTACCGGCTGTGCAGTCCGCCGACCATCGGTCTTCCCTTCACGGGTCCCAGCTCGAGTGGTTCGACCGGTCTTCCATTGGGGTATCCTTGTCCAGCCCCCGCCCGGTGGGCCACCCTGGGAGCAGATGTCTTCGGGGTTTCAGGTTTTGGACAGCAGAAAGGGGGCCTGACCCCGGGCAGGCAGAAAAACCCGTCCCAAACAGGGGATCGGGGCGGGTTCAGGGGGGGACAAAGGGAAAACCGATTGGACTTCGACAACCGGATCTGAGACCAACCATTCCACAATGTTGAACAGAAGCCTGATTTCGTCCTCGTCAAGTTCTGCGGGATAATAAGACCAGTACATGGGTGTGGTGTCCCCGTAGAAAACAGCCCTGCCGAAATCTTCGAAAACCGCAATGGCCGTCGGAGCTTCGGGGCACAACCGGGAATAAGCATCCTCATCACCGCGGGCGATGGGAACAGCAGGAGGCGAAACCTCCAGACATAAGCCGGCATCATGCCCGAATTCACCTGATCTGCTGCACCCCCCCCATCTCCAATTCCAGCAGGCGCTCCTTGGCGTCCAGTCCTCCCCCGTATCCCGTCAGGCTTCCGCCGGCGCCGATGACCCGGTGGCAGGGCACGACGATGGACAGGGGATTCCTGCCGTTCGCCGCCCCCACGGCCCGGACGGCGGTCGGTTTCCCTATCCGACCCGCCAGGTCCCCGTAGGTGATGGCGCTTCCATAGGGGATGCGCAGGAGTTCCCGGCGGACATCCTTCTGGAACGGCGTCCCCGCTGAAGCCAGAGGCAGATCGAAGGTCCGCCTCAGCCGAGCGAAGTACTCGGTGAGTTGACGCTCGGCGGTGACCAGCACCGGATCGGGCGGCCCGGCCAGCGCCCCTTCGAGGAGCGCCGGCCCGCCGTTGCTCTCGTACAGGACGTGGGTCAGGCGCCCATCCAGGGCGCCCAGGTAGAGCAGCCCGACCGGGCTGGAC
>JAHJTW010000292.1 GCA_018829565.1 bacterium
CGATGACGACGATGTCGGTCGTGTAGCGCATGACGCGAAGAAACCTGACGCGGCTGGGGTGAGGCCCGGATCAGGCCAGGGTGCGGCCCTCGGGTCCGCCCTCGAAAACATGGATGTGTTCGGCCTGGAGCGCCAGCCCCATGGACTCCTCGACGGCCGGAGTGAGCTTGCCGGGAGCGCGGACGACGAATTGCCGTCCCGCCACCTCGAAGTACAGCTGGGTCTCGTTCCCCAGGGCCTCGATGACCTGGACCGGGGTCTCGAAGGCCATGGCGGCCCCCGTCGCGACGACCACGTGTTCGGGCCGGATGCCCAGGACCACGGGGCCGTCCAGGGCCGCAGGCGGGGGCGTGAAGCCGGCGGGCAGGGGGAACGGGCGCTCGGCACCCTCGGACAGGAAGACCAGGCCGCCGTCGCGGGAGATCCGGCCCGGCAGGAAGTTCATGGCCGGCGAGCCGATGAAGCCGGCGACGAACCGGTTGACCGGGCGCTCGTAGAGCTCCAGGGGCGCGGCGACCTGCTGGACCACGCCGTCCTTCATCACCACGATCCGCTGGCCGAGAGTCATGGCCTCGGTCTGATCGTGGGTGACGTAGATCATGGTGGCGCCGAGCCGGTGATGGATGCGGGCGATCTCGGTGCGCATCTGGACCCGCATCTTGGCGTCCAGGTTGCTCAATGGTTCGTCGAACAGGAAGACGTCGGGATTGCGGACCAGGGCGCGGCCCAGGGCGACCCGCTGGCGCTGGCCGCCGGACAGGGCGCGGGGCTTGCGGTCGAGCAGCTCGGCGATGCCGAGCATGCCGGACGCCTCGGTCACCCGGCGGTCGATCTCCGCGCGCGGGGTCTTCCGCATCTTCAGGCCGAAGGCCAGGTTGTCCCGCACGGTCATGTGGGGGTACAGGGCGTAGCTCTGGAAGACCATGGCGATGTTGCGGTCCCGGGGTTCGACGTCGTTGACGATCCGGTCGCCGATCCTGACCGTCCCGCCGGTGATGTCCTCGAGTCCCGCGATCATCCTGAGCGTCGTGGACTTTCCGCACCCCGAAGGACCCACGAGAACGGCGAACTCGCCGTGATCGATCTCCAGGTCCATGGGGAAGACGGCCTGCACGCCGCCCGGGTAGATCTTGCTCACGTTTTCGAGTCTGACTTGGGCCAAGACACCCGCTCCTGGTTGACGGGGAAAACCGGAAACAACGCGCAGGATAGCACAGGACCGACCCGGCGGAACAGCCGAAACCCGGAGGAATCGAAACCCGGAGGATCAGACGGCTTCCATGGGGGCCGGGGACCGGCCGATGACGGCCGGTTCGTCGGCGGGATCGGTTTCCCGGACCTGGACCAGGGGGACGATCACCCGGAACCGTGACCCGGCGCCGGGTCCGCTGTCCACCCGGATGGCCCCGTGGTGGCGGTCCACGATGCCGTGGCTGACCGACAGCCCCAGGCCGGTACCCTTGCCCACGGGCTTGGTGGTGAAGAAGGGGTCGAAGATCCTGTCCAGGATTTCGGCGGGGATCCCGGATCCGTCGTCCTGGACCTCGAACCATGCGGAATCGCCCTCGCGGCCCGTCCGGATGGTGATGTTCCCCCGGCTCTCGATGGCGTGGACGGCGTTGACCACCAGGTTCATGACGACCTGGGCGATCTGGTTGGGATGGCATTCGAGCTCGGGCAGGTCGCCGAACTCCCGGTGGAGGGCGGCCCTGTCCTTGATCTGGTTCCAGACCACGTTGACGGTGCTGTCGATCAGACCGTTGAGGTCAGCCAGCTCCCAGCGATCGCTCGATTGGCGGGAGAAGTTCTTCAGATCCCGGACGATCCCCGTCACCCGGTCCAGGCCTTCCCGGGTCTGCTCGATCAACTGGGGGGTGTCCTCGGCAAGGAAGGGGATTTCCAGTTCCTCGGCGAGGTCCAGGAGTCCGTGGCGCCGGGCCTCGTCCCCGATCAGGGGAAGGGCCTCTTCATACGCCTGGAGCATCCGGAAGATCTGTCCGGAGTATTCCTTCAGCTGGCCCAGGTTGGTGGAGATGAACCCGATGGGGTTGTTGATCTCGTGGGCGATTCCCGCGGCCAGCTGGCCGATCGCCGCCATCTTCTCCGACTGGATGAGCTGGTCCTGGGTCCTCCTCAGCTCGGCGAGGGCCCTTTCCAGTTCGAGGTTGGCACTCTCAAGGCGCTTCCGGGCCCAGTTCCTCTGGGTGATGTCCATGAGCGAAAGGGCGGCCCCGTCCTGATTGCCCCCGACGTCCTCGAGCCGCTGGAGATGGGCTTCGAAGCAGACGGTCGCCTCCCCGAGGGACCAGGGGAATTCCAGGACGAGCCGGTCGTCCCCGGTGGCGAGGAAGTCCAGGATCTCCTGCTGGAGGAACGGGGGGGCTTCTGGCCGGCGATCCTCCAGGTAATAGTGGGCCCCGGGGACCGCGCTGCGGCCCAGCAGGTGGGACCCGGCGGGGTTCATGTGGATGAACATCCCGTCCTCGTCGATCAGGAATGCGGGCGAACTCAGGTTCTCGAAGAAGTTGAGGAACAGGTTCTTCTGGTTGGCCAGATCCCGGTTGGCCGAGGCCAGTTCGCCCACCTGCCGCTCGGCGTCCGTCCCCGCCCACTCCGTGCAGAAGGCGATCTCGATGCGGTCGAAGAGGCGGTCGACCAGCGTGGCCGCGCCGCCGGGATCCTGGAGCCCGCCTTTTTCCTTCAGAAGATCCTGGTAGGTCTGGCGGTAGTACTTGAAGAGGCCGAGGAACATGGCCAGGTTGACGCCCCGGGCGCGGTGGCGCTGGGCCTCGACGATCCCGAAGCGGCAGGCCGCGTCGCTGCGGTAGTCGGCATCCGGGTGGAGTTCCCATTCCCCCGGATGGTCGGCGGCGGCAAGGATGGCCCGGTTGAGGCCCAGGAGGGACATCCGCCAGGCTTCCTTGAGGGGCGGCGAATACCGGGTGAATTCCTGGCGCTGGGCGTAGTGGAACAACCTGCCCAGCAGCCAGTCCATCTCCTGGTCGAGGAGCAGCCTGAGCCGTTCGAGGTCCGAATGAGGCAACGCCATGGGGGCCCTTCCGGAGGCAGGTTCATTGAACTTCCGGAATACGTATCGGCCCTCTAAAGAAAAACTTAATTCAATGGCACGCCGGTCACGCCGTCCTCCTTGACGAAGACCCAGCCCGTGGACGCGGGCACGGTCACGGTGTAGCCCGGATTCTCCAGGGCGAGCAGCTCCAGGTTGCCGCCCTCGAGGTCGTACTTCACCCAGGTCCCGTCCGCGGGGAAGGGGACCTCCCAGGTGTGAGGTTCGTGGTCGAAGTTGCAGGCCACCACGATCTCGGCGTCTGCGGCCGTCCCGGTGGATCCCCGCCAGTAGACCATGGTGTATTCCGTCTGATCGAGACCGCCGTCCCGCCAGTGGAAGAAGACGTTCTCGGTGGACAGGGCCGGATGGGTCAGGCGCAGGCGGATCAGGCGCTTGTAGGCCGTGCGGAGCAGGTCCTCCCCCGAGGCCCAGGGGATCTTGTACTGGGACGTGCCCTCGGGCCGGTACTCGGCCGACCCGATCTCCTGGCCGTTGTAGATCATCGGCACCCCGACGCAGGTCAGGTTCACGACGGCCCCGAGGAAGGCCTTCTGGACGCCGCCTATGGCCTGGGCCCCGGCGCTGCCGAGGGCGTCGACCGACCAGACCACCCGGTTCTCGTCGTGGCTCTCGAGGTACTTGATGTCGCTGAAGCCGTCCCCGGGCGCGGCCCCGGCGTAGCCGGCGTTGCCCGAGACCACGTTGGCCACCGCCCACATGTTGTTGTAGGCGGGGCCGAAGGCGCCGACGCTGGTGGTCAGCTCGCCCCGCCGGGCGAAGCCGTTCTCGGTCAGGGCCGTGATCAGCACCTGGTTGAAGTTGTTGCCGCCGCCGCCCCAGCCGTCGGTGTGGTTGCCGCCCCACTGGGCGTCGTAGCCGTAGGTCACCGAGTTGGTGGGATAGCCGAAGTCCTCGGCGATGAGCAGCAGGTCCGGATACCTGGCCCTCAGTTCGTTCTTGAGCCAGACCCAGGTGGAGTAGGGTTCCCCGCCGATGTAGTCGAAGCGGAAACCGTCCACGCCGTAGGCGTCCACCCAGTGGCAGAGGGCGTCACGCATGTGTTCCTTCAACGCGGGCGTGGTCCAGTTCATCTCGACCAGTCCCCAGGGATTGGGCTCGCTGGTGGTGAAGTCGGAGTCGCCGGTGAAGTCGTCGAGCTGGCGCAAGGGAGCGCTGCCGGCCATGTGGTTCAAGACCACGTCGAGGATGACGGCCATGCCGTGGCCGTGCGCCGCGTCCACCAGCTGGGCGAAGGTCGTGGGCCAGCCGTAGCCGGGATTGGGCGCGAACTGGAGGACCGGATCATAGCCCCAGCCGCTGTAGGAGGGGGCGGTCACCGGCATCAGTTCGATGGCGTTGACGCCCAGGTCGACCAGGTCGGCGTTCGTGGTCAGGCCGCCGATGGCGCCGGCGAACGAGCCGGTGGTGCTGAAGTCGTTGAGATTGACCTCGTAGATGACGAGCCTGCTGCGGTCGACGGGGACGGGCAGCGGCTGGGGCCTGGTGAAGGCGCGGCCCCGCACGCCGTTCCAGTACGACGGGCTGCCGTTGACCCCGTCCGGGGCCACCTCGACGGCGGCAGGATCGGTCAGCCAGGCCAGGGCGCCGCCCTTGCGGATGACGAACTTGTAATAGAGGAGCCCGTCGGGGACCTCCTTGATCAGACGCCAGGTGTACCCGTCCGGCTGCAGGGTCAGGGCCCAGGCCGGGTCCTGGTTGTTCCAGCCGTTGGCCGAGCCGGCGACGTGGACCGAATCCAGGCTGTAGGCCCGCAGGACGAAGGTGTCGGTGCGGACCTTGGCGAAACCGTCGTCAAGCCCCACGCCGGGGGCCAGGGGGCCTTCCTGGCGGGAGCATCCGGCCCAGAGGACGGCCATGGCGGCCAGGGCCAGGAAGACCAGGAACAGGACCGGTCGGCCTCGGAAGGGGCGGGTTGCGAACCGCATCATCGGGATCTCCCTGGCGAAAAAAAAGGGCGTTCCCCCGGGAACCGGAGCTCAGTTTGTCTGATTATAACACAAAATTTCCTGTCCGGCATCCAGTCCCCGGGTCATTCTATTGACGATCCCGGCCAGTCTGCTAAGCTGTTCGCCCCTTCCCGATCCGGGGGACTGGTTTCCCCGTTGTGACGTCTGCTGCAAGGAGCTGGTCCGATGCACAAGTTTCGCCTGATTCCGTCAATCGCGGTCTGCCTGGCCCTGCTGGCATGCCCGGCCTTCGCCGTCGAGGTCACCTTCACCCACCAGGCTCCCGGAGCGGCCCAGGTCTTCCTGGCCGGGGAGTTCAACGGATGGAGCGATTCGGCCGACCCCATGGCGAACAAGGACGGGGTCTGGACCTTGGTTCTGGACCTCGAGCCGGGCGATTACCAGTACAAGTTCGTGGTCGACGGTTCCTGGGTCCATGACCCGACCAACCCGAACACCGCCGAGGATGGATTCGGTGGAAAGAACAGCGTGGCCAAGGTGCCCGCCGGTGCAGAAGCGTACGCCGTGGGGGCGGACGCCGGGGACGCCGGCGCCGAAAAGCCCCTGACGACCGGCGTGGCCGCCAAATCCTGCAAGGTGACCTTCAAGTACTCCGATCCCGGGGCCGGCAGCGTGAACCTCGCCGGCGAGTTCAACGGCTGGAGCGATTCGGCCGATCCCATGGCGAACAAGGACGGGGTCTGGACCCTGACCCTGGATCTCGAGCCGGGGCAGTACCAGTACAAGTTCGTGGCCGACGGTCAGTGGAAGCAGGATCCGGCCAATCCCCTGGCCGCCGACGACGGGTTCGGCGGCAAGAACAGCGTGCTCAAGGTCCCCTTCGGCAAGGACGCGATGGACGCCTCCAGCGGGGCCCCCGCAGCGCCCTCGGGGGGCGCGGCGGCCACGGGGCCCGCCCCGGTGGACGACGGCACCATGCGGTCGGTCGAGTTCGTCTACGTTCCGGTGATCTCGGGCGTGAGCAACGTCTTTTTGGCCGGTTCGTTCAACGACTGGAACGATTCCAAGACCCGGATGACCGACGCCGACGGGGACGGCAGCTACACCGTCAGCCTGCTACTGCCCCAGGGCACCTACCAGTACAAGTTCGTGGTCGACGGGCAGTGGCAACAGGATCCCAACAACCCCGAGGGCGCGGACGACGGCTTCGGCGGCCAGAATTCCGTCCTGCGGGTCGATTCCAGCTTCTCCACCATCGAGATCGAGCTGGGGGACGGCAAGATCTTCAGCGACGACCTCGAGCCGGTCTTCGACTATTCGACCTGCAACCCCCTCACCCCGACGGACATCTCCCTGACCGCCCGGGCCCACCTCGGCGACGTCGAGGAGGTCGGGGTGGAGTACACGATCGACGGGGGGGCGGTCCGCATCGCCGAACTTCAGCCGGTCGAGAAGGATGCCGCCTATCAGTACTACCGGACGACGATCGGACTGGATGATGCGGGAGATCGCCTGGAGTATGTGTTCCGCTACCGGGACGGGGAGAGGCTGGAGTACCTGGGCCCCCGCGGCATGAGCGAAGCCAGGCCCGCTCCGGGATTCGTCTACACGCGTGAGGAATTCCCCCCCTTCTTCACCCCCGAGTGGGCCAAGGACGGGATCATCTACCAGATCTTCCCCGAACGCTTCGCCAACGGCGACGAGGGCAACGATCCCGACTTCAGCGAGCCCTGGTACGAAGGCGTCCACACGCTGCCGGCGAGCGGCAAGACCAACGGCGAGTACTTCCACCTGGTGGAGGACTGGTACGACGTCGGCGGCCTGGTGCGCAGCCCCTACCGCACCGACGGCAAGCCCGACTACTACTCCTTCTTCGGCGGCGACATCGCCGGCATCCGGCAGAAGCTGGACTACCTGAACGACCTGGGCGTCACGGTGATCTACTTCAACCCGCTGAACCAGGGGATGAGCAACCACAAGTACGACCCGGTCGATTACCTCAAGATCGACCCGCACTTCGCCTCGGAGGACGAGTTCAAGGCCTTCGTCCAGGATTGCCACGCGCGGGGCATCCGCATCGTCGTGGACGTGGCCTTCAACCACACCGGGAACTGGCACTTCGCCTTCCGCGACGCGGTGGAGAAGGGCCCGGACAGCCCGTACTACACGTGGTACGAGTTCAAGCGCTGGCCCCTGCCGGCGGGCAGGGACATTCCCAACGCCTCGGACTATTACGACTGCTGGTGGGGATTCGGCCTGCATCCGAACCTGAACTTCGATCTGACCCGCAGCAACGCCAACGAGAACAACATCGACGATGTGGAGGACGCCGACCCCAACTGGCCCGTGGTGGAATACGTCCTGAGCGTGGCCGACAAGTGGCTGGGCGAGTACGACATCGACGGGTTCCGGCTGGACGTGCCCAACGAGGTGCCGCACTGGTTCTGGGCCCTGTGGAACGAGCGCTGCAAGTCCATCAAGCCCGACTGCTGGCTGGTGGGCGAGCTGTGGGGCAACGCGGGCCGCTGGATCGGCCCTCGCGGCTTCGACTCGACCATGAACTACAAGTTCTTCCGCGATCCGGTCATGGACTACTGCGGCAAGGGGGTCATCGACGCGGCCACCTTCGACCAGCGGTTGAGCCCGGGCCGTTTCCAGTACCCGCCCCAGTCCGTCGCGGTGATGATGAACCTCATCGACAGCCACGACACCATCCGGTTCCTGACCAGCGCGGGCGACGTCCGCCGCCTGATGCTCGGGGCGATGTTCTCCATGACCTACGTGGGCATGCCCCACATCTGGTACGGGGACGAGGTGGGCATGACCGGCGGCAAGGATCCCGATTGCCGCCGGCCCTTCGACTGGAGGTACGAGGGCAATCCCCGGGCCATGGCCCTGCGCGATTACTACGGGAAGATCACCAGGCTCCGGCGCGACACGCCGGTGCTCGCCCGGGGTTCCTTCACGACCCTGGCGACGGTGGGGAAGGGCTACGCCTACGCCCGGGCCCTCGACGGCAAGCTGGCCGTCGTCCTGCTCAATGCCGGGGATGCGCCCGTGACCCTGGATCTGCCGGGCGAGGTCCTGGCAACCCTGGTCGACGGGGGCGGGTTGAACCTGGACGTGGTGGTCGGGCCCGAAACGTTCCCGCGGGCCGCGGGGGCCTCCTGCGCCACGGGCGATAAGCTGGATCTTTCTGGAAACAAAACAGTTACAGTCACCTTACCAGGACTGAGCGGGGCGGTTTTGCTGAACTGAGCCGGGATTTTCCGGTAGGGCTCAAAAAAAGCGAAAAATTCAGCAAATTTGTGCTATCATAATTCCACGATGCCTAGGCGGGTCCGGGAGGTTTCTGCGGCCTCCCGGATCCATGGCGTGGGCCGGCCAATTCCCGTTTCCCTGGACTGCCCGCATCAAACCACAAACACCCGGGAGGGTATCATGAAGAAGTTGTTCACGCTGGCCGTTCTGGCCATGATCGTCGCCATGGCCGGCAACGCCATGGCCGTCATCGGCTGGGCCGGCAACGTCTGGCCCAACAGCGGCGCCAACGTCACGCCCGTCAGTCCCGTCGACGTCTACGCCCAGGTCTGGAAGGCCGGTGTCACCGACGCTGCCGGCCAGGGCGCCGACATCATGGCCGACATGGTCATCACCAACGACATCGGCGGCAGCGATTTCGCCACCCTGACCTACCTCGGGGACGTGGGCAGCAACGACGAGTACACCGCCCAGATTCCCGTCTCCATGCTGGTGGGCGCCAGCTGGGTCGAGATCGACATCACCTTCATGGACCTTTCCGACGGCACCGGGTTCTATCCCGTCGCCGACCAGGCCGGCAACCCCGGTCCCCAGCGCTACAACGTCATCAACGTCCTGCCCAACGACGTCGACGTGAGCTTCCAGATCTGCCTGAGCGGCGCCGGCACCATGGGCGACGTCTGCGTCATCGGGTCGGCCGCCGAGATCGGCGCCTGGGGCACCGGCGTCAACCTGACCAACGTCAGCGGCGATCTGTGGGAAGGGACCGTGACCTTCCTGGCCGGCAGCAATCCCTACTTCGAGTACAAGTACAAGAAGGACGGCTGCGCGACCTGGGAAGGCGCTCCCAACCGCCCCGTGACCCTGCCCACCGACGGCACCACCGCCGTGGCCCTGCCCGCCGACAGCTGGGACAACCTGCCGATGGGTTGCGGCATGGGCACCACGCTGGAAGAGGACAAGGTCGTCTGCATCCAGGTCTGCCTGTCCGAGACCACGACCACCGGCGGCGTCTGCGTCACCGGCGGCCTGGCCGAACTGACCAACTGGGGCAACGGCATGCCGATGACCATGATCGGCCCCAGCCTGTATCAGGCCTGCCTGGTCTTCTCGGCCGGCCAGCCCATCCCCCTGTCCTTCGAGTTCAAGTTCCGCAAGGACGGCTGCGAGACCTGGGAGAGCGTGGCCAACCGCTCCTTCACCGTCGACAACAGCCTGCCCTACGAGTCCCTGGTGACCTACGGCTGGGACGACGGCGGGATCAACTGCGGTCCGGTGGACACCGAGGACAGCAGCTGGGGCTCGCTGAAGAGCATGTTCCGCTAGACGTACGGATTTCCGGATCCCGAACGCCCCCCGGTTGCCTGATCGGGGGGCGTTCTCTATTGTGCGGTCAGGCAGGGAGGTGGTTCCGATGAGGTTCCTGATCGCGGTGGGGCTGATCGCCTGCGGATTGTGCAGTGTCGGATCGGTCTGCCAGGGACAGGATGACCCGGCTTCGCGGCTGGTCGCCGCGGCGGTGGAGCGGACCACCCATCAGGTCCGGTACGACGGGTCCTACCGCCGCCTGGCCTACCCCGGCGGCGATGTGCCCGACAGCCTCGGCGTCTGCACCGACCTGGTCATCAGGAGCTACCGGGCGCTGGGGGTGGATCTCCAGAGGCTGGTCCACGAGGACATGATCCGCGATTTCGATGCCTACCCGGCTCAGTGGGGGCTGGATCGGCCCGACGCCAACATCGACCACCGCCGCGTTCCCAATCTGCAGGCGTTCTTCAGGAGGTCGGGCGCCGAACTGGGCGTGACGGATGAACCGGCCGATTATCTTCCCGGCGACCTGGTCACCTGGATGCTGCCGGGCAACCTGCCCCACATCGGGATCGTGAGCGACCACAGGAGCGGTGACGGCGCCCGGCCCCTGATCGTCCACAACATCGGCCGCGGCCCGCGGCTGGAGGACTGCCTGTTCTCCTTCACGGTGACCGGCCACTACCGATATCTTCCGGAATGAGAACGCCCCGGCGGGGTGAAGGCCGGGATCAATGCAGGATCAGGATCGAGTTGCTGCCGCCGAACCCGTCTTCCTCGGCGAGGGGATTGTTCTGGTCGTGCTCCCAGCGAATGCCCCAGTCCACCGCGAACTTGTACATGTACCGCCCCGGCTTCAGGGGGATGACGATCTCCCAGATGCCGTCGCCGTCGGCGTCCTGCATGGCGCCGATGGTCTGGTCGAAGCGTCCGGTGCCCTGGGTTCCGCACCAGGTATTGTCGGCCCAGTTGCCGCAGAGGTTCACGTGCTTGGCCTGGGGGGCCTCGTACTGGAAGCGGACGGCGTTCTCGAAGTCTTCAACCCGGTGAGGCGAGGGCAACCGGTTGCGCAGGATGCGGGTGTACCCACAGCCGGCCAGGCCCAGCAAGGCCGCCGCCAGCAGGGCGAATCCGGCGGCGCGGCGGCGGGAGATCGTAAGCCAGGTCATCGTCGGTGCTCCTTAGAACGTCATCTGGGCCCGCAGGGTGAAGACGCGGGCATCCTCGAGGTACTGCTCGGCGTCGAGCAGGGAGGCGTCCGGATTGTCGAACAGGTACTGCTGCCGGAACCACCAGCGGCCGAACTCCCGTCCCTGGTAATCGATGCTGAACTCCACGGGGTCGACGCCGTAGCCGAAGACCAGGTCCAGGTTCCGGATGGGTCGGTACTGAAGCCCCACGAAGGGCGCCCAGAAGCCGTCGTCGAAGGCGACGATCCCGCCCGAGGAGGGATCGGAGGTCTTGACGTCGTACTTGATGTAGCGGACGTCGGCGATCGCGGTCACGCTGCGGGAGATGTTCCGCCCGTAGCGGCCGATGAACTCGAAGGACTTGTAATCCTGGTCCGCGAGATCGGGGTCCTGGAGGGTCGCGGCGAACTCCAGTTCGCCGTGCCCGAACTTCGCCTTCTCGTCCCCCTTGGCGACCCGGCCCGACAGGTACCAGGTGCCGATGGTGCGGGAGGTCCGGTCGCCGGCGCCGGGCACCGTGCGGCCGACCGGGGCGAAATCCTCCTCGATGGAGGCCTTCCACAGGTAGAGGCCCAGGTCCAGGTCGCCGTTTTTGCGCGAGCCCTCGAACTCGGTCCACTGGATGGTCGTCTGGGCCGGGGATTCCCCGACGGCGAAGTAGACCCGGTTCTCGGCCACGGACTGGTCCTGGAAGCCCAGGAGCATGGTCCGCTGGTCGGGGGTGGATCCCCGCATGTCCTCGTAGGTGTGCTGGAGACGGGCCGAGGTGTCCCCGTCCGGGCGGTAGTCCCAGCGCAGGCCGGCCAGGGTTTCCTCCCGTTCGAAGAAGGGGACGTCGATGGCCCCGTTCACGTTGTTCTGCCCCGACTGGTTGCCGGTGACAAGGCCCTGCTCGAGGTCCACGTACATGGCCTGGGCGGACAGGAGCATGGTCCTTTCGTCGTCGAGGGGAAGCGTGAGGTCGAGGCCGCTCTGGAAATCGTGGCTCTCGGTCTCGAACCAGGTGCTGGAGTCGCCGGTCTCGTCGAGGTAGATGTCCACCGCGGGGATGCCGGTGGACGGCTGACCCACCAGGGTCTCGAAGTTGAACCAGATCAGCTGGCGCTGCAGCCGGATGGGGACGCCGACTTCGAGCGGACCCACCTCGTGGGAGAACCGGCCGTAGATGTCGTCCGCCCCGGTGTTGTCGAACAGGCGCGGGTCGTTGTAGTAGTCGAAGTTGTGGACGTTGGCGAACAGGCCGGTGAAGTGGACGCCGAAGGGGTCGGCCTCGACCAGGGCGCCCGCGGTGCCCTTGCCCATCTGCAGGTGGTCGTGGCCGATGGTGGCCGGATGATCCACGTCGCCCACGAGGTGCAGGGGGTCGGGGCTGGTGAAGATCTCGCGGTTCCAGTAGGCCTTGACGTCGAACTTGCCGGGATGCACGTGCAGCTGGGCCTCGTCGAGGTTGCCGCTGATGTTGTTGAGGATGACGTTGTCGTTGCTGTCCATGCGCAGGCGCATGAAGGCGTCGACCAGGTCGTTGACCTTGGTGTCGAAGTTCAGGTCGACGCTCATGGAGGGCCGCAGCAGGCGGTACCGCGGGTCGCTCATGACGTTCTTGGCCAGTTCGAACCGGGTCAGGTAGCGGCCGCTGAGGAACATCTTGGCGTTGAGTGTCGAGGTCGGGCGGGACTCCGCGGGGGCCGCGGCTGCGGCGACGACCTTGCGGTCGCCGTCGAGGGTCAGCGACGAGTTCATGCCGCCGTAGCCGTCGCTCTTGGTTTCGGGGTTCTCGGGGTCGGTCAGCCAGTTGCCGTCGACGACGAACTTGTACTCGTAGGAGCCGGGATCCAGCAGCCTGACGATGGCCCAGTTGCCCTTCCCGTCGTTCTTCAGCGGCCAGTCGGAGGCGCTCCAGCCGTTGAAGCTGCCGGCCAGGAAGACGGACCCGGCGGAGGGATCCTCGTAGGTGAACAGGACGCCCCCGTCGACGGCGCGGGGGGCGCCGACGGAGTAGCCGGCAGGGGCGTCTTCGGACTTGGACTCCGCGCCCCCGCCTGCGCCGGCCCCGGCCCCGGCGAGGGACCCGTCCGCCAGGACGGTCACGACCGAGTTGAATCCCCCGTAGGGATCGACGGTCTTCTGGGGGTTGGACGGATCTTCGACCCAGGCCCCATCGACGATGAACTTGTACTCGTGGGAGCCGGGCTTCAGATCGACGGTGACGGTCCACAGACCGTCCTCGCCCCTGGCCAGGGGCAGGTCGGAGGCGTTCCAGCCGTTGAAGTCGCCGGCGAGGAACACCTGTCCGGCGTCCGGGGCCTGGTAGGTGAAGGTGACGCCGCCGTCCCCGGTCACCGGCCCGGCGACGGCCGCGACGGCCGCCAGGATCAGAAGTGTGGTGAGGCCTGCGGAGACGACGCTCCGCAGGGACCGCTGATTCGCTCGGAAATTCCGGAGGGCTTTCGCGCTCATGGCCAGCTCCCGCTACAGTTGATGATCGGTGCTGCAGGCCGCCATGGCCGCAGCGGCGTGCTCGTCTAGAACCAGGACGACAGGATCAGCTTGACCCGGTCGCGCAGGTTGTCCCCGTTGCCTTCGTTCACGAACCAGTCGGTGTAGACCAGGTTGTCGGACTGGCCGGGGTCCCCGTACTCGAAATAGAGGTCGGCGCCCCAGCCCAGGTCGTACTTGAGCTGGGCGAACATGGTGTGCCGGGCCTCGGTCTTCTCGTTCACGTTCAGGGCGCGCAGGTAGCCCTTCAGCTTGTCGGTGATGTTCACCTGCATGTCGAAGCCGAAGGTGGTGACCTGGCGGAAGGTGCCGGCGTCCTTGACCCGCCCCTGCAGGCGGATCTTGGCCAGGAAGTTCTCCACGGAGATCTCCCCGAAGTATTCGGGGTAGGTGTAGAAGTCGAAGATCTCCGCGGAGCCGTCGAAGCCGCGCCAGCGCTTGTAGGCGAAGCGGGACTTGAACCCGTTGACGTATTCCATGTAGAGCTCGCCGTACCACTCGGACGAGGGGCGCAGGCCGCCGCCGGGCTCGTCGGCGACCCGCTTGCGATAGTGGTCGTGGGCGACCTTGGCGGTCACCGACTTGCGGGGAACCAGCCAGATGGCCTCGACGTGCTTCTGGACGCGGTTGAACTCGCGGTTGTCGTCGAACCGGTAGCTCAGGAAGCTGCGGAAATCCTCGCCGAAGTCGTTGTACCAGGCGTGAAGGGTCACGTCCCCGATCACGATGCTGCGGGCCTCGAGGGCGATGGCGCGGGCCCGGGCCCGGGAGGCGCCCACCTGCTCCTCGTCGCCGGGGCGGATGCTCCAGGCGGTCTCGGCGGTCCAGCGGGACTGCTCGAGGTTCACCGGGCCCAGCCGCAGGCCGGTGTCGACGAGGTTCCGGGGGGAGAAGGTGAGGTCGGCGGAGTAGACCTGGTTGTTCAGCTTGCCGGTGGTGTCGGGGCCGTAGTCCTTGCGCAGGTACATGGCGCCGCTGGTGAAACGCTCGCCCCAGAGCTTGTGCCGCAGGCGGGTGACGTAGTAGGTGTCGCCGAAGGGCACGGTGCTGCCCGAGTCGCTGATGATGACCGTCCCGCCGAGTCCCTTGACGCCCAGGAGATTCGTATCCCAGAAGTCCACGCGGACTCCCTGGGCCATGGGCCCGTAGGAATCGTTCTTCAGCTTGTTGTCGTCCACCAGCCGCAGCAGGGGCTCGTCGTTGATGTAGAACCGGCTCTGGCGGTAGAAGATGTAGGACTCCCAGTTCTTGTCGCGCAGCTTCAGGTGCCCCTCGCCGTTGTACCAGGGCGGGCTATAGTACTCGACCCCGCTGGTGCTGCTGTCGTCCCGGTTCGCCCAGGCCCGGAGCTTGGTGAACACCTCGTAGCGGTCGTTGGGGTTCGACAGGAACTTCAGCTCGGCGTAGTGGCTGGGGATGCCGTTGGCGTCGGGGCTGCCGAAGTGCCACCGGGCGTCGTCCTTCTGGGCCGCGATCGAGAGGCTGTAGTAGCCCTCGAGGCGGTTGGCGCCCAGCACGTCCCCTCCGGCCCAGAGGACGAAGGTGATCAGGCAAGCCCACAGGACGCTCGACCGGTGCGGTATGGGACTTCTTGTCATCGGTATTGCCTGCACGTCATTTCCTCAGGGTGAAAGAGAGCATGTAGACGTTGCCCAGCTTGTTGTCCGTCTCGAGCGTGAAGTCGGTCTGCCAGTGGTCGTCCTGCAGGCCGGCGCCGAGGGTGACCATCCCCTCGTCCAGGCCCGTCCGCAGCACCAGGGTGTCGTAGAACCAGATCTCCGCTCCACCGTGCACCATGACGTTGTTCCACTCGCCTTCGCGGTCGCGGAGGTCGGCGGTGATCAGCAGCGTGTCCCGGAACAGGTAGCTGCCGCCCAGGGCCCACTCGGTGAACACGGGATCGGGATCGGAGGTGGTGCTGATCAGCTGCAGTTCGGGGGACAGGACGTTGTAGACGACCCCGCCCACGGACCAGGCTCCGCCGCTGTCGTACAGGAAGCCCAGGTCGAAGCTGTAGCCGTGGTCGCCGCCCAGGTAGTTGGGGTCGTTGTACTGCTCGTAGCCCGGGGCGTCCAGCAGGAAGAGCTTGCCGGCCGCGCCGAAGGAAAGGCCCTCGAGGAGGGGGACGGGAACGGCGGCGGCCAGGTTGATGGTGTCCTCGGAATAGAGATCGTCGATGCCCAGGCGGACCCAGCTGGCGCCCAGGGACACGCCCTTGAACCGGGGGAAGGTCATGGCCAGGTAGTCGTTGCTGATGTCCTCGACCCCGTAGAGCCAGGCCCGCGTGGCCATCAGCGAGACCCGGTCGGCGCGGACCAGGCCGGCGGGGTTCCAGTAGGCCGCGTTGGCGTCCTCGGCCAGGGAGACGTAGGCCGAGCCCAGGGCCTTGGGCCGGGCGCCCATGCGCTGGTGCCGGAAGTCGGCCTCGGCCGGGCGCGGGCATGCGACCGCGCCCAGGACCAGGGCCCACAGAATGAGGGACACGGGATGCCGTGCGCTGCGCCGGGTCATTTGATCACCGCCAGGGAGTGGTTGCTGCGGATGGTCCGGGTTCCGCCGGCCTGGTTGAAGGTGGTCTGGATCCGCAGGACGTAGATCCCGTAGGGGACCACCTCGCCGCTGAAGTCCCGGCCGTCCCAGATCAGGCCGGGGACGCGGTGGGGGACGCGGTCCTGCAGATCGTTGCCGGTGTAGGAGAAGGTCTGGGCGAGGACCATCTTGCGGTCGCCCCGGACGTTGAAGATCTCCACGGTGACGGTGGCCTCGCGGTCGAGGTAGAACGAGATGTTGGTCTCGTCATAGAGCCCGTCGCCGTTGGGGGAGAAGGGGTTCGGCGAGATGGTGATGCCCGAGATGACCTCGCCCTCCTCGTAGCCCAGGCTCTCGGTGAGGAACAGGCCGTAGGTTCCGGTGTGCCCGATGGTTGCGCCCACGTTGTTGCCGGTGGCGGTGACGTTGCCCCCGAGCAGGACCCAGCGATCCGAGGCGGCGTGGTACTCGTAGAGGCCGATCTTCTGCTCGTCGGCCCTTGCCGGCAGCCAGGCTCCGGGGTAGTGAAGGGCGAGCTCGGCCGTCCCGGGCAGTTTCCCGGAGTAGTCGAGATAGCCGCCCAGGCTGTCGGCGGTGGCGATGAAGACCTGTCTGAAGACGCCGAGGGGCCGGCCGGGCGGGACCTGAGGGGCCGCCTTGAGGGCCTCGGGGACGTTGCACACGTCCCACTGGATTGCGATGCGAGAACCCATGGTGTCCGCGTTCACGGCCTCACCGGTCCAGGCCTGACCGACGTGCGCCTCGACCAGGGCCCGGCGCAGGTTCTCGTTCAACTTCAGCACCGATCCGTCCACCTGGAGCAGGCTGAAATCGCCCGACCCGAGGTCGCGGTCGCTGGGGCGGCAGGCCCGGGTGGGGGAGATCTGCAAGGTGGTCACCGGCGAGGTGGACACCTTGTCGAGGGCGTCCGTGGCCTCGATCTCGAATTCGAGGTAGCGGCTGCTGTCGACCGGGGAATAGACCAGGTTCGAATCCAGCCAGGAGGGCAGGATGTCCACCACCCAGAAATCGTTGCCGAGGGAACCCATGGCGACCTGGCGGTCCCAGCCCTCGCCCACGAAACCGCTGCTGCGGTAGCGGAACACCGCCCGGTCCACCCGGAAGTCGTCGGAGATCTTGACCGTCATGGCCAGAGGGGCGTCCTCGAGGGGCTCCACCTGCGTGACCACCGACCCGCCGCCGCCGGTGTCGATGACCGGCGGCCCGGTGTCCTCGAACTGGCTCATCTCGATGGCGACGGGCGTCAGGCCCTCCTCGAGGCGGGCCAGGGCCTGGGCCGACTCGTAGTCCAGCAACTCTTCCTGGGGAAGGCCCGGCTGGTGACCGGTGCCGGGGATCAGCATGAGATCCACGATGTTCGAATCGCGGTCGGTGTTGGAGCCGCCGCCCATCTGCCACTCGCTGCGGGCCTCGTTGACCCAGCGGACCCCACCGAAATCGGCGTCCCCGTCGTGACTCAGCATGCAGACGGCGATGTCCCAGGACTGGATGTCCTCGGGGGTGGGGTCGCCCAGCGCGGCCCTGCTCACCAGGGCGGTGATCGTGTCCAGTTCGGGGTCGCTCAGCAGCAGGATGTCCTGGTCGGTGCGCAGGGCGTTGGCCCGCCAGGAATCCAGCGTGTTCTGGCCCAGGGATGGCACCACGGCCTTGTACCAGCCGTCGATGATGACGGCGTAGTCCCAGGCATCCCAGGGCTGGCAGGCGGCCTGCCGGCTGGGCAGCGAGGCCGTGGTGCCGCCGGGTGCGTTGTCGATGAGGATGTCGATCTTCTGGATGTTGATCTCGGCGTAGAGGGGATTCCAGTCCGCGGTCTGGGGATCGGCGGGATCGGGGAAGTCGCCGATGCCCACCTGGAAGGCGATCATCTCGACGGTCTGCCCGCCGACCACGGCGCTGGTCTCGTAGATCGTCAGGTCGTGCAGGTCGAAGGACCCGGCGCCGAAGACGATGTTCGTGGGATAGGTGTAGAACTTGCGAGCCGAGCCGGACTGGTTGGGCCCATGGTCGTCCCCGACGGCATCCTGGACGAAGACCACGGGGTCGACGATGGCGGTGACCGTCAGGGTGGCGGTGGCGCTCCGGGCCAGGGAGTTGCCGCCGTCGAAGGCGTTGACCACCAGGTCCTGGCGGCCTCCCGGGTTGCCCACCGGGACGGTGGTCATGATGCTGTACTGGCCGTCGCCTGCAGCGGCGTCGCCGTGGGAGGACTGCCCGTCGTCGTACATCCGCGCGAAGGATGCCCCGCCCATGGCGGACAGGTCGGCCAGGACGTCGCCGATGCCGTCCCCGCCGTCGGTGACCCGGGCGGTCAGGGTGATGGGCGCTCCGGCGTCGACGGCCTCGGGGCTGACCGTCACCTGGTCCACGGCAGGGGGCGTCGGGAAGTCGGTCTTGACCCGGTAGGTGGAGCTCCAGGCCTCGAGGGTGACGGGACCCAAGGCTGCCACCCAGTCGGTCGGTCCGGGATCGGTGTAGTCGAAGGTCAGGTTCAGGGTGGAATCCTGGGGGACGGAGTCGAAGGCGGAGCGCTTGACGCCGCCATCGTCCTGGGTGATGTAAGCCTCGACCAGCAGGGAGTCGGGCCGCCCGCCGAACGGGGACCAGGGGATCGCGATGGAGAAGACGTCCGCCCCCTTGGCCGTCCACACGTTCTGGATGTTGAAGCCCTGGGCGGTGGTGTAAGTCTCGCTGTCGGGGTCGAACCATTCCCAGGTCGCAGTGGCCTTGTTCCAGCGCCGGAAGTCGCCGTAGTCATTGGCGCTGTACTTGCAAGTGATGGCGAAATCCGGTTTCAGAGCCTGCCCGTAATTCACCGGTTGGGTGAACGGATCGGAGGTCGCCCCGGCGGCGTCGAACTCGGTCTCGAAAACGACGTGCAGCTGCAGGCCTCCCCAGTCCGAGGAGAAGGGGATCTCGAGCAGGAGTTCGTCCGGCGTGTTGTCCACGATCAGGGTGGTCAGATCCACCGGAGGGAATACCTGCCGGGTGGCCGGCTCGTCGTACCAGACCGGATCGCTGACCACGAAGACATCGCGCAGGCGCAGGCCGGTCTCCGCATCGCCCAGGGCTCCACCGGTACCCGAGATGGTCACCAGCCCGGCCGTGCCGGAAGGGGTGAAGATGGAAGTGGCGCGCCCGGCGGTATCGGAGACCGCGCTCAGGGGGCTGAAGGTCCCCAGGCCCGACGGGTCGGCGGCGAAGGTGATGGTGCGGCCCTCTTCGGGCTTGGGGTTCCCGAAGGCATCGATCAACTGGGCCGTCACCGGAACGGCGTTGCTGAGGTCGCTGACGTTGCTGGGCAGGCTCAGACGCCAACCTGCCACCTCGCCGGGAAGAACGGTGACGGTCAGGAATTCCTCGCCGCTGTCCAGGTCGTAGCCCACGACCTCCAGGACGCGGTTGTCGATGACCACCGTCGCGGTGATCAGCAGGGCGCCCGATCCGGTGGCCGTGAGCTGGGCCGAGGCCTGGCCGTCGCCATTGGTGGTGGCGGTGGCGACGTCGAACTGGCCGGACCCGAGCGAGGACGGGGACACGGCGAAGGTCACCGGGATGTCCGGCAGGCGGCTGCGGTTGCGGGCCGAGTCGAAGAGCTGGGCGGTGACGGTCACTGTGGATGTCCCATCCGCGACGAGTTCCTCGGAGTCGGCGGTGAGCACCACGGTGGTGGGCTTGGGATCCTGGAAGGCGACCACGATGCGGCCCTGGATGGGATCCTTGGCCGGCTGGGCCAGGTAGACCCGCAGCACTTCGACCGCGGTGTTGGTCATCCAGAAGGAGGCTCGCGCCTGGGCGAAGTCGACCGAGGTGATGGGCCGGGTGCGGGCCTGGTCGGAGTAGAAGGCCGGCGTCCCGCGGGGCGCCGAGAGGTCATCCATCTTGCGGGCGGTCAGCCCGAACCCCAGCAGGTTGCCATCGAGATCGTAGAGGTCGTCCCGGCCGGCCGCATCGCGGGCCGCGAGGGTCACCTGGGTGGGGAACCACAGATCGTCGGCGGGGATGGACACCGTCCCGCGCACCTCGGTCAGGGTGTTGCCCTCGGCGTCCACGATCTCGAGATGGTCGGCCCGGACGGCGATGAACTGAACGTCCCCGAGATCCTGGTCGTCGCGGTCGACGCTGAAGACCCGGGCCACGGGCACGTATCCTGGCGCGGTCATGTCCAGGCGGTACTCGCCGGGTTCGAGGTAGAACGAGAACGGATCCCCGGCGGCGGAGAAGCTGAGGGTGTCGCGGCGGGCGCCCGAAAGGTTGTCGTAGACGGTGAGCTTGCCCGGGGCGGCCGGACCCTCGAAGGCCACGGCGCCGGAGATGAGGGCGGCCCGGGGCAACAGGATCTCCAGGCCGATCACGTCCATGCCGGCGGTGACGTCCACGGCCTGGGTGGTGGTGATGTAGGTGGGCGCGGAGGCCGACAGGGTGAAGGACCCGCTCACAGGCGTGTAGAAGGCGAAGTCGCGGCCGGTGTTCGGGAAATCGACGAAGGCGACCTGGGCGCCGTCCTCATCCAGCAGTTTCAAGGTGCCGGCTGCCCCGGGACCCGATTCGAATCCGATGGTGCCGCTGATCTCCGTCTGGCGGAAGAGGAGGAAGTCGATGCCGGTGGCGTCGATGCCGGTGCTCACCGAGACGGTCTGCTGGGCCGGCAAGTAGGTGCTGGCCTCGGCCCGGACCAGGTAGGACCCCCTCTCGACGTAGAAGACGTAAGGCCCACCTGCGGCGGTGAAGGACCGCGTGGCCAGCAGCTGGGTTCCCCCTTCGTCGAACAGGCTGACGGTGCCTGCCCCGCCAGGTCCCGAATCGAACCCGATGGTGCCGCGGATGGCGGTGGCCTTGTCGAGAGTGAAGTCGAACCCGGTGACCTGCTGGCCCTGGGTGACGGTCACGGTCCGGCTGGCGGGCAGATATCCCTCGGCATTGAGGGTGATCTCGTAGGTGCCGGCGGGCAGCCGGGGCAGGGTGAAGGTGCGGACACCGGTTGCAGTGGTGACCCGGGACAGGGGGGCTCCGGGGTCCCGTCCGCTGAACCCCGTGATCTCGGCAGTGCCGACCAGCGCGGCGGTTTCGTCATCGTCGGGCAGGGTGACAGTGCCCGATACGGAGGCGTCCGCCGGGTCGGGGGTCCCGTTCCCGTCGATGTCGAGGATCGAGGCATGCAGGCTGGTCAGGGTCACCTGGGTGCTGCCGCCGTCGATGCCGGCGTTGTCGGGGGCGATGTCCACCCCGTTGAAGTCGGCGGATCCCTTGGTGATCAGGGCGGCGGCCTTGGCGACCGCGTTCTGAGGGATCCCGCCGGGATAAATTGCGGTCCAGGGCAGGGCCACCTCGGCATTGAACCAGAAGGGGATGGCCCGGTTGGCGCCCGTTTCCTCGGCGCCGGTGCCCGTGTTGAAGCCCTGGGCGACGTCGGCGAGTTCGGAGATGTCGGTGGTGGAACCATCGGCAGCCACGAGGAAGACCCCCGGAGCTGGGCCGGTCTGGCCCTGGTCGCTGTCGGCGGGGTTCCGGGCGAACACCAGGTCGATGGAATGGCCCTCGGGGAACAGGATGTTGGCCGGGCCGACGTCCAGCAGGGCGGCGTCCCGGGTTCCGGTCCCCAGTCCCAGGTCCACGTAGACGGCCAGCGCCTCGGTGGAGCCCCAGTCCTGGTAGGTCACCGCGAAGTAGAGGTTGTCCTCATCCCAGGTGCACCACAGGCGGCGCACGTTGCCCGTCCGCTGGGACGTGTTGTCGTCGGCGATGTCGTTGACGACAAGATCGGCGGGGTCCCAGTCCGTTTCGGTATTGCCGAGGATGGTTCCGTCGATCACGGGGCTGTGAAAGGGGACGGCCAGGGCGGAACCGGCAACGAGGAGAAGGAGGATCAGGGACCCCAGGGCGCACGACCCCCTGGGGGCGAAAACCGAGGACTGTTTTTCCATGGCAGGAACCGTCATTCCGATCGCTGGGATACCCACGTCAAGCCGGCAATGGATCAGGGGGCGCATGCTAAGGGATGAAAGCTTGTATTTCAATGAAAAACACGATAACCTCCTGTCATGATGGCAACTGGTTCCCAGTCTCGAAATCTCGCCCTGGCCGCCGCACTGGCGGTTTTCCTGCTTGGCGCCGGATCGTGCGGCCGCATCGACCGCTCCCGCAGCGTCATCGTCTGGGAGCAGATGGATCCCCAGGAGCAGATCCTGTTCGACGAGCACCTGGCCCAGTTCCGGGAACGCCACCCCGAATTCGCCGAGTTCTCCATCGAGCGGGTCCACTACCGGGTGGAAGACCTGCCCACCCAGTTCCAAACCGCCGCCCTGGCCTACGGCGGGCCCAACCTGGTCTACGGGCCCGCCGACAAGATCGGCCCCTTCCAGATCATGGGCCTGCTGATGCCCATCGAGGACATCTGTCCCGAGGAGCTGCCCCGGTTCGACCCTGCGGCTCTGCCGGTCCTGGCGGGCAAGACCTGGGGCCTGCCCGACTACGTGGGCAACCACCTGACCCTGGTGGCGAACAAGGCCCTGGTCGATACCGTGGCCGCCAACACCGATGACTGGGTCGCCCAGTTGCAGGCCGCAACCAAGGACCTGGACGGCGACGGCAAGACGGACCAGTACGGCCTGGTGTTCAACCTGCTCGAGCCCTTCTGGCTGGTGCCCTGGCTGGGCGGATTCGGGGGCTGGGTCATGGACGACCAGGCCCGGCCGACTCTCGATACCCCGGCCATGGTCGGGGCCCTGGGATTCATGCAGGATCTCAAGCAGCGCAAGGTCATCCCCCGGGAATGCGACTACCCCCTGGCCGACACCATCTTCATGGAGGGGCGGGCGGCCTACATCATCAACGGACCCTGGTCCTGGGAGGGGTACCGTTCCGCCGGCCTCGAGATCGAGCTGGCGCCCATCCCCATGGTCAGCGAGACCGGCCTGTGGCCCTCGCCCATGACCAGCGCGAAGTGCTACTCGGTGAACGCGTACATCGACCCGGAGACCAAGGACTGCACGGCGGCGCTGCTGACCTGGCTCACGAGCTACGAGGTTCA
>JAHJTW010000293.1 GCA_018829565.1 bacterium
CGTGGCGGTGAACAGGTCCCCGACCACCGGCTGCATGATGCAGGCGGCCACGGGGCGATCCCCCTCGAACAGGGCGATGCTGGTGCAGAACGCCGGCAGCCCCAGGGCGAAGTTCAGGGTGCCGTCGATGGGGTCGAGGTGCCAGGTCCGGGCGACTGCGCCCGCGTCCGGCGTCCCGCCCATCTCCTCGCCGCAGATCCCGTCGTCCGGATACGCCGCGGCGATGCGCTCGCGCAGCATGGCCTCGATGCGGCCGTCGGCCTCGGTCACCGCCTCCTGGCCGTACTTGAAGACGAGGTCGCCGGTGCGCCGGAAGTACTGCAGCGCGATCCCGGCCGCCTCGCCGGCCCACGCGGCCATTTCCTTTTCCAGGGGCGGGCGTCCGCCCGGTTCGACGTCAGTCATGGGTTCCTTCCTCTGGGCCGCACCCCGTCAGCAGCGCCGCGAGCCTGCGCGCGCCCTCCGCGGCGTTGGCCACGATGGTGGTGATCTCGTCCCGGGTCGCCCGGTCCTGGTGGATGCCCGCCACGACGGCGCAGGTGCAGCCGGCCGCCGCGGCGATGACGCCCGCGCACTCCCGGGCCAGGGGCCCCTCCTTGTGGATGCCGGCGGCCAGGTCGGCGCAGGCCACGCCCCCCTGCCCGTCGGGCCAGCAGAGGGCCACCGCGCCGGCGTGGGCCTCGCCCCCGGTGACCGTCAGCAGGAGATCGCGCCCGACCCGGCGCAGGACCAGGTCGACCGCCGTCCGCCCCTCGCCCACCGTCAGGCTCTGCGGGAGGGCATCAGCTTCCCCCGCGCCGGGCCCTTCCGGCCCGCCGGGGCCCTGATTCGCCGATTTCATGCAACCACCACCCCTTTCGCCGCGTCAATGTCGTGGAGATTGGGGTATATTGATTGTTCTTCCGGGAATATGCCAGTGTGGGGTAGAGTCGGCTCCGCCGCACAGGCCGATCCTGGAACCTGTTTCGCGGGATGACCGGGAACCCATCCCCTTTCCGCGGTGTTCACCGCCGGATCCCGCGACAAGTCCGACCGCCGGCCGGCTCCGCCGCCGCGCCCGTGGTCCCGATACCGGAGCGCCATGCCGCCCGAAAGGCTGCATCCCAACCCCTGGTCAAGGGTCTACCGGCTGCTGGTGTCCCGTGGCGCCCACCTCATCCTGGGGGTGCTCACGGTGTGCGCCGTGCTGTTCGCCGGCTTCGACGCCACCCGTACGCGCCCCAGCGACGGCACCGTCTGGCTGCTGGGACGCCCCGATCTCCAGGTGCTGGACCTGCTGCCGCGCACGTCGGGCAGCCCCACCCCCCTGGAGCGCGGCGACCAGATCGTCGGCGTCGGCAAGGCCATCGTCAACTCCCCCCAGGATGCCGCCAAGGAACTGCGCAAGCACCAGCCCGGCCAGACCATCCCGTACCTGATCATCCGCGAGGGCGTGCAGAGCATGGTGCCGGTCCCCTTGACCTCCACCCGGGTGGATCTGCAGGATTACTCGGTGAACGTGCTGCTGGCCCTGGTCTACCTGGTGATCGGATTCGCGGTCTACCTGCGCAGCAACAATGAAAGACCCACCAGCCTGTTCTTCATCCTCTGCCTGCTGTTCAGCCTCTACTTCATGACCAACCTGAACCAGGTGACCTACTTCCTCGGGGCCATCATCACCCAGAACATCGGGGGATTCGCGCGCTTCATGCTGCCGGCCGTCTTCCTGCACTTCTTCCTGGTCTTTCCCCGCAAGAAGATGACGCTGATGCAGCACCCGTTCCTGTCGCCCCTGCTGTACATCCTGCCCTGGATGTTCTACCTGCGCTTCACCCTGGACCAGTTCATCGGGGACGCCGGGGCCAAGATCGACGCCGTCACCTGGATCGTCCTGGGCCTCTATTACGTGGCCGGCCTTTCGGCCCTGGTGCACGGCTACTTCAGCTACCGGGACCCGCTCATGCGCCAGCGGGTGCGGATCCTGACCTTCGGCACCCTCATCGCCGTGATCCCCTTCCTGATCTTCAAGATCGGAATGGAAGAGCTCAACTTCCAGACCGGGCTCTCGAGGCTGGGCGCGGTTCCCCTGGCGGCCATCCCCATCTCCTTCGGCTACTGCGTGGCCCGCTACCAGGTGATGCAGATCGATCTGCTGCTCAAGCGCAACCTGGCCTACGGCCTCATCAGCGGCCTGATCTGGCTGGGCTACCTGGGCGGGGCCTGGTGGCTGGGCGGCAAGGTGCTGGGACTGGTGCCCGCCACCAGCCCCCTGGTCGCCGCCGGCACCTCGCTGGCCGTCGCCGCGGCCCTGTGGCCCGTGCGCAGGAGTCTGCAGAGGTCCCTGGACCGCCGGTACTTCCACTCGCGCGAGAACATGGCCGGCTTCCTCGAGGAGCTGTCCAAGGAGATCCCGCGGCTGATCCAGCGCGACGCCCTGGTGAACCGGGTCGGGGCGCGCCTGTGCGAGGTGCTGTCCCTGCCCAGCCTGGCCATCTACCTGGCCGGGGGCGACGCCCGCTTCCCCTCCTTCGCCCTCTGCGGCGCCGTCCACGAGCCCGAAGCCCTCTATCCCGGGGCTGACCGCGACACCGGCGCCGGCAACATGCTGGGCGAGGATCCGCGGCGCCGGCGGCAGGCTGCCCGCTACCCCCGCGAACTGCTGCTGGAGTCGCTGGCCCGCACCATCGAGGAGGCCGGGGAACCGTTCTGGGTCGATCCAGGCCAGCAGGAGCAGATGTCGGGCCGCGAGGCCATCACCCGCGAACAGGCCGAGTTGAAGGCCCGGACCCGTGAGCAGCAGTTCCTGCACGAGCACGGGATCCAGCTGCTGATTCCCATGGTGATCCAGGGCCGCCTGGTGGGCCTGCTCGCCATGCCCCTGAAGCACGGCGAGGATTACGAGGTCCACGAGCTGCAGCTGCTGACCATCGTGGCCGGGCAGATGGCCCTCCAGGTCGAGAACAGCCGCCTCTACGAGGAGGAGGTGGCCAAGCAGAAGCTCGAGGAGGAGATGGCCATGGCCCGCCGGATCCAGGCGCGGCTGCTGCCGGGGACCATCCCCCGGCTGGACGGCATCGAAATCGGCGCGGTGAACATCTCGAGCAAGCAGGTCTCGGGCGACTACTACGATCTGATCGAGCGGTCGGACGGCAAGCTGGGCATCGTCATCGCGGACGTCAGCGGCAAGGGCATGCCCGCCTCGATCCTGGCGTCGAACCTGCAGGCGGCCCTGCGCGCCCAGGTCGACACCACCGACTCGCCGGCGCTGATCCTCGGCCGCATCAACCGGCAGATCCACGCGAGCACCGATCCGCAGCACTTCGCCACCCTGTTCCTGGCCATCTTCGATCCGGACGCGCGCACCCTCGTCTACAGCTCCGGCGGCCACAACGCCCCGGTGGTCGTGCGGCGCGACGGTTCGTACGAGCTGCTGGAGAAGGGCGGCCTGCCCCTGGGTGCCTTCGACTTCGGGGACTACGCCGAGGGCGAGGTCGCTCTGGAGGAAGGCGACCTGCTGTTCCTGTACACCGACGGGCTCACCGAGACCAAGGGCCCGGACGGGGACGAGGACTTCGGCGAGGACCGCCTGAACCGCCTCCTCCAGGACCGGATCGAGACCCCGGTGACCGACCTCATCGACGGGATCAAGACCGACCTGCGCCTGTTCAGCGGACGCGGGGACCACGACGACGACATCACCATGGTCGCCCTGAAGATCACCAACGCCGGCCACGTGGCCCTCGCCCGGGCCCAGGAGCAGTGAAAACCTTGACCGCCGTGCAACATCCGGCCCCCCGGGGGCGTAACAAAACCGACAGCAGCGATTCCGGCTCCACTGATCCCGCCGGAACCGCCCTTTCGCCGTGTCTGGAGGTACGACCGTGAAATGGATCGCCACCTTGCTCTTCGCCGCCTTGCTCCTGATCGGCGTGGGGATCCTGCTGAACAAGCCCGGCGAGGACGCGACCATTTCCAGCTCGCCCGAGGCGCTGGCCCTGTGCGACGAAGGCACCGCGGACATGCACGCCTTCCGGTTGCGGGACGCCGTCGAGAAGCTCGGCCGCAGCCTCGAGCTCGATCCCTCGCTGGCCGAGGCCTCCATCGCCCGCACCCTGGCCTACTACCGCCTGGGCGAGACGGACCACTTCAAAGCCGAGCTCGACCGCGCGGACAGCCTCACCTCCCTGATCGGCGATGACCAGCGGCGCATGATCGCCCAGCTGCGTCTGGGAATGATCGGCAAGTCCCGGTTCTTCGACATCCGCGACTCGGTCCTGACCGTCCTGGAAAAGACCGTCCCCGAGAACATCCACGTCCTGGTGGCCCAGGCCAGCGACCCCGCGCTTTCGGCCGATCCCGAGCTGCAGGAGCAGGCCTGGAAGAGGATCCTCAACGTGGATCCCAACTACGCCACGAGCTACAACATGCTGGGCTACCTGGAGCTGAACCGGGGCAACTACCAGCAGGCGATCGAGTACATGCAGAAGTACGCCTTCCTGGCGCCGGAGCAGGCCAACCCCCACGATTCCATGGGCGAGGTGCTGATGGTGATGGGCCGGTACGAGGAGGCCGAGGCCGAATTCGTGACCTCGGTGACGATGCAGCCGGACTTCTACCACTCGCTGATCAACCTCGGCAAGGTGTACCTGGCCCGGGGTCAGATCGACAAGGGCGTGGACATCCTGGAGAAGGTGCGCTCGCAGGTCATCGGCAGCGATCTGGAGAAGAAGGTCGACCAGGAGATCATCAACACCTTCATCAACTCCGGCCTCGACGACCAGATCGACCGCATGACCGCCATGTACGTCGACCGCTATCCCGAGGACGGTTCCACCTGCCTGTACCGCGGGGTCCGGCTGGCGGCCGCCGGCAACGTCGCCGAGGGCCAGGCGGTGATGGATTCCTGTCTCGCCGACTGGCGCACGGGCTGGGGCTACCGGAACAGCCCCGAGGTGAGGCTGAGCATCGACAGCGCGGCCCGGCGCTACGACGCCCTGGCCGCCGACTACAACGACCCCCCCGTCACCCGCGTGCGCATGTGGCGCAGCGCCCTGACCATGATCCAGGACAAGTGGCCGTTCCATGAGCAGTGGTTCTACCGCTACCGTCTGGCCCGCGCCCTGCGCGACAACGGCGAGCCCGAGGCCGCCCTGGCCGAGCTGACCCCCATCCTGGCGGTGAACCAGCGCGAACCCAACATCCTGGCGCTGGCGGTGCAGTCCCACATCGACCTGGGGAACAAGCAGGCGGCAGCCGGGCTGCTGGAGCAGCTCCAGTGGGTGGTGTCGAAGTCCGATCCCGACTACTACGGCCGCGCCAAGGCCGCCGAGCTGGCGCCCAAGGTGGCGAGGCTGCCCGACCGCTCCTGACCGCCTCCGGCCACCCGGTATTCCCGAGCCCCGCCGACCTCCGGCGGGGCTTTTTTTTCGCGGGCGATCGCCACGACAGGCTGGCCTCCAGCGAACGTGGGGTCGGAACCCTGAAACGGAGTGTCTCGATCATGTGATGGTCTTCAACCAGGATCACCTGCGCCGCAGCCTGAAATCCTACCTGGATTTCCGCCCCGGCTGCCGGCGCCCGGGAAGGAGGATCGGTCTACCCAGGAAATCCAAAACCCCACTGAAAACCGGGATTGAAGGCTTTTTTCGGGGATGTAGGCCCCCCGGGGGGCAGCTTTGGATACCATTATCAAAAAACAGGAGGGCGACCGAGCCAAGATAACGCCCTTTGCGGCGCAGATGGGGTTTTGACTGGGGACACCTCAATCTGAGAACCTATTTTGGACAGGTCTGCCTCCGGCCCGCATTCATCCAGGAGGCGGGGACAGGCATCATCGATTCCCGTGGGGCGTGTGGAAGGCTGGTGCCGTGAAATTGGGGAAACAGGCATCATCGATTGGCCTGGGGATGGCATGACCGGCCCCCCGGGGGGCGTGTGGAAGGCCCGGAGCCATGGATGGCGGAGGGCCTGGAACCCGAGAAG
>JAHJTW010000294.1 GCA_018829565.1 bacterium
CCCCACCACCTGGGGCGCGGTCCTGGGGTTCCAGGTGGGCGAACCGCTGGCCACGCCGTCCATCGCGGTCTCGGGCGCCGGCAACTACGCCAAGGTCTTCATCGCGGTCGGCTGGAGCACCATCAACTGGGACTGGATGCAGTACGAATGGACGCTGCTGTTCCTGTACTCGACCAACGGCGGCCAGACCGTCAACTACGACTACTTCCTGCCCGACGGGTACGAGGACCTGTGGCCCGACGTGGCCATGGACGCGGGCACCGTCCACTTCATCAACGCCGAAGCGGACCCGTACACGGGCGAGGTCGAGATCCTGATCGCCACCGACACCTACGACGGTTGTTTCTGCGATCCGGGCAGCCTCAGCGGCTGGACGTCCAACAACACGGGCTTCCCCCGCGTGGTGTGCCAGGGCGACGCGGTCTACACGGTCTTCCAGCTGGACTATTCCGACGGTCTGAGCACCGACGGGGACATCATCTACATCTACTCGTGGGACGCCGGGGCGACCTTCTTCGGCCCCTACGGCATGATCGCCGACGAGTACGAGAGCGTTGGCCCGGCGATCTTCGCCCACGAGGGGATCGTGGGCTGCCTGTGGCTGGACGGCCCTCCGGGAGCGGACGAGTTCACCCTGGCCGGGCGCATGGGCTCGGGGTTCGGGCACATCGACATGTTCGGCGGGGTGGAGACCGTCAGCGATCAGCCCAGGGTGGAGCCCCAGTTCCACTCGTGCGCCGGCGCGGCCGCGAGCGCGGGAGCGGCCGCGGCGTGGATCGACCGCCGGGACTATCCCACCCAGGGCCACAACGTCTACACCAGCCGCCGCGGGCTGTCGCCCGACCTGTCGCCTTTCGCCCCCGCCGGCTGGGACTCCTTCCTGACGGTCTCGATGGAACGCGGCGGCCGCACCGCCGAGTGGCTGGCCGCCGGCGACACGACCTTCGTCAGCTTCGCCTTCATGAACGGCGGTCTGGCCGACATCAACGGCGAATTCGACCTGGCCCTGGACCTCGACGGCGCCGAGGTCGCCGTCTGGACCCTCGGGGGCAGCATGCCCGCCGGGTCATACTTTCCCATCGAGGACCATCCCCTGGTCGTCGGTCCCGGCCAGCACACCCTGACCGTGCGCCTGGATGCCGGGGGCGCGGTCGCCGAGATCGACGAGACCGACAACACCTTCGCGCGCACCTTCACCTGGCTGGACGGCGACCCCGTCCTGCGCCTGGAACCCGCGTCCTTCACCAAGGTCATCGCCCTGGACA
Organism: bacterium; assembly: GCA_018829565.1. Lineage (GTDB taxonomy): Bacteria > Krumholzibacteriota > Krumholzibacteriia > LZORAL124-64-63 > LZORAL124-64-63 > JAHJTW01. Next base: position 1,266 of record JAHJTW010000294.1, read on the forward strand.
AGGCCCTGGTCGACGGGCTGGTGGGCAACCCTCCCGTGCGGCGCGAAGTGCACCTGCCGGTGGTCAGCGAACGCCTGCAGGCCGCGACGGCAAAATCAGCCGCCGGGGAGCTGCTGCGCGTGGTGATCGTTCCCGCCGAACGCCTCGATCCGGCGGCCATGACCGCCGCCCTGAAGACGGCCGACCCGGGTGTACGCCGGGCCGCCGTCCTGGATGCCGCGCGAACGGTTGCGCAGCGGCAAAGCCGCGAACTCGCACCGGTGCTGGACGACCTGGTCCGGCGGGGTCTCGCCCGCCCCGCCCGGACCTACTGGTCGGCCCAGGTCACCATCGCGGAGATGACCGCCGAGGGGGTGGCCGCGCTGGCCGGCCACCCCTCCGTGGGCAGACTGTGGCTCGACGACCTCAAGAGCGAGACGTTCGGCGGCACTGCGACTCAGGCCGCTGGACCGGTTGCCGCGGGAGCCGACAAGGCCCTGGCCTGGCACCTGCAGACCATCGGCGCGCCCGAGGCCTGGGGTGCGGGATTCGACGGGGACGGCGTCCTGGTGGGGCACATCGACACCGGCATCTGCTACGACCATCCGGACCTGTACCGGCACATGTGGGACGGGGGCGCCGCGTATCCCAACCACGGGTACGACGCCATCGACCTGGACAACGACCCCTACGACGGCGACACCGACTGGTATCACGGCACGCACACCTCGGGCCTGATCGTCGGCGACGGCACGGCGGGGACGGCCTGCGGCAGCGCCCCGGGCGCCACCCTGATGGCCCTGCGCGCAGTGCCCGGCTACTTCGAGGACCTGGTGGCCGCCGAGCAGTTCGGTCTGGACAACGGCGTCGAGATCTTCAGCATGAGCGCCGGCTGGTCCAACGCCCCCGACGACGTGCGGGCGGCCAACCGCTACAACAGCGAGCTGTTCCTGAGCGTGGGCATCCCTTTGATCGCCGCCGCCGGCAACGGGGACGGCTACGGCGGGCACTACGCCTTGCCCACCGACATCGCCAGCCCCGGCGACTGTCCCAACCCCTGGTACGCCCCCAACGGCGGCCAGGGCGCCGTGATCACCGTGGGCGGGATCAAGCAGGACCTCACCCTCTCCGGCACCAGCAGCTACGGGCCCACGTCCTGGGACGTGACCAATCCGTTCAGCACGGCCAGCTACCGCGACTATCCCTACCCGCCCGGTTTGCAGAAGCCGGACGTGGTCGCACCCGGGGAACTGATCCGCAGCTGCAGCGGCGACTACGGCTACGTGGTCTACACCGGGACCAGCATGGCGTGTCCCCTGGTGACCGGCGCCGCGTGCATCCTCATGCAGGCCAACCCGGGGATCACCCCGGCGCAGATCGCCGAACTGCTCGAGACGACCGCGACCGACCTGTCCGCCTCGCCTGCAAGCGCCGGCCGGGACGACTACACCGGCGCCGGCTTGATCGACATCCCGGCGGCCCTGGCCCTGGCGCCCACCGAACCGGGTGACCCCGTCTGGATCCACAACGACGGCGTGATGCCCCTGCGCCTGAGCGAGGTCTACGAATCGGCGTCCTGGCTCGAAATCGCCTGGTCCACGGCGGCGATCGCGCCGGGGGATTCCGCGGCCCTGGAACTCACCTTCGACGTGTCGGCCGTCGTTCCCGGCGTGCACTCCACCTCCGTCGTCATCGTCGGCAACGACGCAGTGAACGCCCACTTCCTGCCTGTCACCCTCGTCTATGGCGAGGATGTGTCAGGCGTCCAGGATGGTCCGCCGGCGGCATCCCCCTCCACCCTGGCGGGCCATCCCAATCCCTTCAATCCCCGCACGGTCCTGCATTTCCAGGTCGCCGCGCCGGGAGAGGTGCGCCTGGAGATCTACGACGTGCGCGGCCGCCTGGTGCGGCGGGTCGTCGACGGATTCGTGGCCGGCGGCGACCATCAGGTCCTCTGGGACGGTCGGGACGAGCAGGGACGTTCGGCGCCCAGCGGGACCTATCTGGCCCGCCTGCAGCAGGATCGCGGTGCACCGGTGACGGGGAAGCTGATGCTGGTGCGGTAGGCATTCGATTTGATCAGAAGACGAGAAACCCCCTCACGTGCGGGGGTTTTCTCATGATTAGGGAAAATGAGGGATCTTAGGGGCCAGGCCTCTCTGGCTTGTCACACCTTCATTCCGGAAATAGTTGCCACGTCAACCATCTCTTCCGTTTGCCCTCCTATGTCGAACAATGACTTAGGGGGACCTGGAAACCTCCTCAATGGTTGACATGGCAACTATTCCGGGAACAGAGGGCATGTGCGCCGTCCCCCGTCACCCCTTCACCGCCCCCCTGTCTTCCGATTCCAGGCCACGGCAAACTGCGTCCGCACTCCGCTGATGGGGAAGCTGATGCTCGTTCGGTAGGGGTCTTTTCTCCCGGGGCCCCCATCCCTATGTTATGATCATGCCTCGTCATCCGTCGGCCGGCATGCAAGGGGGAAATCATGATGTCTCGCTCACTCCGCCTTCTGGCGATCCTGGCGGTGGTGTGCGCCTCCGCCGCAAGTGCCCAGTTCCAGCCGCCGCAGCGCGCGATCGATTCCGGTTCCGTCATCCTCGGTGGACCCGTCGGCGGCCCCAAGGCCGCGGGCGACACCATCCAGCTCATGGGCCCCACCGGTTCGGGCGCCGCGTTCATCGGCGATTTCGAGAGCGGCTGGGCCGGCTGGACCAGCATCGACCAGACGCAGCCCACCACGTCCCACTGGAACGTCAGCGACCGGAACTGGCAGGTGTTCGGGCAGGGGTCCGGGAACCTGGCCGCGTGGTGCGGCATGGACATCGCCGCCTGCTCGGAGTCGGACTCGGTCTGGGGTTACGGCAACAACTGGGATGAACTGCTGCGCTGGCGCGCCGCCGTTCCCCGTCCCGACCTCTCCTCGAGCGTCCACCTCACCGGCACCATGGTGCTGGACACCGAACCGGGGTACGACTACGTGCACCTATCCTACCGATTCCAGGGGACCACCTACGTGGACCACCGAACCTGGGACGGCGGAGCCGGCTCCCTGCTGACCATCGACGAGACCCTCTTCTTCCTGCCCGGTGACTACCGGGACGGCTCGGACGTGGAGATCTTCTTCCGTGTCACCAGCGACGGCGGCTGGTCCGACGGGGACTGCATGTTCCCCACCGCCGGGGCCTGCCAGATCGATGATCTCACGGTGACCGTGACCAACGGCGAGGCGACGATCGCCACCTTCGACGACTTCCAGGACGGCACCTTCGGCCACTGGGAGAGCCATGTGCCCCAGGGCGTGGGTGATTTCGCATTCCTCTGGACTGGTCTGCAGGACCTGGATCCCTGCAAGCAGAATCCCACCACCCAGGTCGCCTTCATCGACGACGGCAACGTGGTTCCCGGCACCGGCGGCAGCGACTGCATCAACTGGTGCTACGGCCCGGGCGGCCACATCGTCACGACCACCGGAGGCCTGGCGGGGCCCGAATACCACATCCACAACTCCATCCTCTCGCCGGTGATGCCCTGGCCCGACCCGACGTTCGACGGCCTCACCTTCGCCTTCGACATCTACCGCCACGAGGATCTGACGGCCGACGCGCCGGGGTTGTTCTACCTGTGGGCCATGCGTTCCATCGACAGCAGCGATCCCGCCGACATCGAGGATGCCCTCTGGCAGGACCGCGCTTTCGTCTACTACGGAGGGCCGGATTATTATCGGCCCACCTGGCCCATTCCGGATCTGATGGTTCCCGGCAGGACGTTCGTCCAGGCGAAACTGGAGATCCTCGAGCTCGGCTACGTCTGGGGCTGGGCCGGGGACGACGGGTATCCGGCGCCTTATTTCGACAACGTCTCGATCAAGGTCTATCCCCTCGACGGGCCCGCCATGTCCGCGCGCGAGATCGATCTGGCCAACGACAACTTCCCCGCCCGCGGATCCATCGACACCGGGGACCTCGGCTCCCACAGCGTGCGGTTCGACATGGCCAACAACATCTCGCTCGCATCCCATTTGCGGAACGACCCGGGAGATTCCATCGTCGTGGACATCAGGGCGCCCATGGCCGGCTCCGAACTGGCCGGCACCCCCACCCTGGAATGGCGGCTGCGACCCAACCCCCTGTTCGACCCGTACCGCACCAGTCCCCTGGGCTCGGCCACCAGCGGCAGCGCGCCAGGCTGGAACGCCGTGTCCCCCGGCGGCTATGTCATGGAGGAGCGCTTTGCCTTCGACCTGCCCGACACGGGGTTCCTCTACCCGGGAGACGTCCTGCACTACTACATCCGGGCCCAGGACGACGGCGGCGGAACGGGCGTCCGCACGGCCATCCTGCCCGCGGACACCACTGGTTTCAGCGACTTCTCGCACCCCCTGTCCTACCATTCCTCCTTCACGGTGCGGGCGCTGCCGACCCTGAGGATGGAATTCACCGGGGAGTACTTCAGTCCTCCCATCCTGTTCTGGAACGACTTCGGCAACCGTGGCGGCGAGGAGGAATGGTACAGCGCCCTCGACCAGATGGGTCTGACGTGCGCCACGAATTTCGGTTTCGATTACGATGTCTACTACACCAACGGGCCGAGCTCGGGCGTGGGCAACGGCCTCGGCGGCCGCACCACCTGGCAGACACTCGAAGGTTACGAGATCCTGCTGTACACCTGCGGGGACCTCGGAATCATGACCATCAGCAACGGTGATTTCCAGGACGATGCCGGCGACGATGTCGGCGTCCTGAGCCAGTGGCTCGACCTGGGCGGCAAGGGATTGTTCTGCACCGGGGACGATCTGGCCTCCGACCTTTTCCAGTCCGGGCCGGCGACCCTGGGGTTCGCCCAGGACCGCCTGGGCCTCGCGTCCCTCCAGAGCAACGACCTGAGGCCCCTGGTTGGATCCCAGGCCTCGCCCCGGGTCGTCCCGGTGACCGGCAACGGGGTAATCTATGGCGCCGATTCCTGGATCGCCTACGGCGGCTGCCCGGGCATCAACACCTTCGACGCCGTGGTCCCAGCCGCCACCGCCTCCAGGCTTGCGGAGTTCTGCGATCCGGCGGGAATTCCCGGCGCCTACATCTACAGCGCCATGACGGCCAACACTTACCAGGGCAGCAAGGTCGTTTCGGCCCCGTACGACTTCATGTCCATCTACAACGATCCGGAGGAGACCAAGTCCCTGGCTCCCCGGCCGGCGCGGGCCAGGATCCTTTACGACGTCCTCGGCTATCTGGGGCTCGATGCCCAGATCTTCTTTCCCACCGATGTTCCGGAAGCCGGAGTGTTCAGCGCCTCCCAGCATCCCAACCCCTTCAATCCCCGGTGCGAGATCCGGTTCAACCTGCCGGCGGCCGGGCCGGTGAGCGTGAAGGTCTTCGGGCTGCGCGGGGAACTGGTGGCGACCGTGCTGGACGAGGTCCGGCCCGCGGGGGCCGGGGCGGTCATCTGGGACGGCCGGGACGGCCGCGGGGCCGAAGCAGCCTCGGGCGTGTACTTCTACGAGGTGCGCAGCGCCGGCGAGGTGAAGGTGGGGAAGATGTCACTGGTGAGATGATCTTGCCCGATTGAATCAGGGATGGCCCCCCCCCCTCACGTGAGGGGGGGGGTCTCCCGGGGCCCCCGTCCCTGTGTTATGATCATGACCAGTCAAATATCGACCGGTATGCAAGGGGGAACTTCATGGCGCCTCGCTCACTCCGCCTTCTGGCGATCCTGGCGGCGGTGTGCGCCACCGCCGCAAGTGCCCAGTCCCAACCGCAGCGTACGATCGAACCCGCCTCCGTCATCCTCGGCGGTCCCGCCGGCGGTCCCAAGGCCACAGGCGACACCATCTTCCTGATGGGGCCCACAGGTTCGGGCGCGCCCTTCATCGGTGATTTCGAGAGCGGCTGGGCCGGCTGGACCAGCATCGACCACACCCAGCCCGTCACGACCCACTGGAGCGTCAGCGACCGGAACTGGCAGGTGTTCGGACAGGGACCCGGGAACCTGGCCGCGTGGTGCGGCGAGGACAGTCCGGCCTGCTCCCCCGCCGACTCGGCCTGGGGTTACGGTAACGCCTGGGATGGACTGCTGCGCTGGAACGCCGCCGTTCCCCGTCCCGACCTCTCCTCGACCGTCCACGTCACCGGCACCATGGTGCTGGACACCGAACCGGGGTATGACTTCGTGCACCTCTGCTACCGCTTCCAGGGGAACACCTACATGGACCACCGGGCGTGGGACGGCGGGGCCAACTCCCTGCTGACCATCGATGAGACGCTGACCTTCCTGCCAGGGGATTACAGGGACGGCTCGGACGTCGAGATCTTCTTCCGGTTCACCAGTGACGGCGGCTGGTCCGACGGGGACTGCATGTTCCCCTCCTCCGGGGCCTGCCAGATCGACGACCTCGCGGTGACCGTGACCAACGGCGAGACGACGATCTCAACCCTGGACGACTTCCAGGACGGCACTTTCGGCCACTGGGAGAGTCAAGCGGCCTATGCCGTGGGTGATTTCGCGTATCTCTGGACTGGCCTGCAGGACCTGGACCCCTGCCGGCAGAATCCCACGACCCAGGTCGCCTTCATCGACGACGGCAACGTGGTGCCCCGCACCGGCGGCAGCGACTGCATCAACTGGTGCTACGGCCCTGGCGGGCACATCGTCACGACCACCGGGGGTCTGGCGGGGCCCCAATTCCAAATTCACAACTCCATTCTCTCCCCGGTGATGCCCTGGCCCGATCCGTCATTGGACGGCGTCACCTTCGCCTTCGACGTCTACCGTCACGAGGATCTGACCCACGACTCGCCGGATATTTTCTACCGCTGGAACGTGCGCTCCACCGACAGCAACGATCCCGCCGCCATCGAGGATGCCGCCTGGCAGGACCGAGACTCCATCTACTACGGAGGTCCCGATTACTTCCGGTCCACCTGGTCCATTTCGGATCTGATGGTTCCCGGAAGGACCTTCGTCCAAGTAAATCTGGAGATTTTCCAATACCGCATGTGGAGCTGGTCCGGGAATGACGGTTACCCGGCCCCATATTTCGACAACGTCTCGGTCAAGGTCCATCCCCTCGACGGGCCGGCCATGTTCGCGCGCGAGATCGATCTCGCCAACGACGGGTTCCCCGCCCGCGGCTCCCTCGACACCGGGGATCTCGGCTCCCACAGCGTGCGGTTCGACATGGCCCGGAACATCTCCCTGGCCGTTCACCTGCGGAACGACCCGGGCGATAGCATCGTCGTGGACATCAGCCCTCCAATGACCGGGTCCGAACTGGCCGGCCCACCCACCCTGGAATGGCGGCTGCGCCCCAACGCCCTGTTCGACCCGTATCGCACCAGCCCCCTGGGCACGGCGACCAGCGGGAGCGTACCCGGCTGGAACGTCGTCAAACCCAACGGCATGATCGATGAGGGACGCTTCGCCTTCGACCTGCCCGACACGGGGTTCCTCTACCCGGGAGATGTCCTGCATTACTACATCCGGGCCCAGGACGATGGCGGCGGAACGGGCGTCCGCACTGCCGTCCTGCCGGCGGACACCACGGGTTTCAGCGACTTCTCGCACCCCCTGTCCTACCATTCCTCGTTCACGGTGCGGGCGCTGCCGACCCTGAAATGGGATGATAATGTGGGAGACTATGTGACTCCCCCGCTTTTGTTCTGGAACGATGCCGCCAACCTGGGCGGCGAGGATGAGTGGTTCAGCGCGTTCGACCAGTTGGGCTGGTATGAAAAATCCCACTACGACGTCTATTACACCAACGGCCCCAGCTCCGGAGTGGGCAACGGCCTGGGAGGGCGCGCTACCGACCTGGTTCTCGCGAAATACGATTTCATCGTCTACACCAGCGGCGACCTCCATGACAACACATTGAGCTACGGGGATTTCAATCATGATGCAGGTAACGATCTCGGGGTCCTGACCTCCTGGCTGGATCAGGGGAACAAGAGGATGTTCTGCACGGGGAGCAACCTGGTATCCGACCTTTCCGGATCCGGACCGGCAGGGCAATCGTTCGTCCAGGATCGCCTCGGAGTCAGCCTTGTGGGCGCACCTCTTGAATCCTTGATCGGGAATCAGGTTTCCCCCCGAGTCGTCCCCATCCCCGGCAACGGGATCATTGCCAATGTGGAATCCTGGATCGCCTTCGGGGGATGTCCCGGGCTCTCCTCCTTCGACGCAGTGACCACGACCGGGACCGCCACCCGGCTGGCGGAGTTCTGCGATCCTGCGGGAAATCCCGGGGCCTATCCTTACAGCGCTTTCACTTTCAACATCTTCAATGGGAGCAGGGTCGTCTCCGCCCCCTACGATTTGATGTTCATCTACTCCGATCCTTCCGGTGCCAAAGCCCCCGCCCCTCGTCCTTCCAGGGCCCAGATCATCGATGATGTGATGAGCAACCTCGGCTATCCCCTTCTCATGTTCGAGACTTCGGACGTGCCAGAGGCTGGGCCCTTCTTCGTCTCCCAGCATCCCAACCCCTTCAATCCCCGGTGCGAGATCCGGTTCAACCTGCAGTCGGCCGGCCCGGTGAGCGTGAAAGTCTTCGGACTGCGCGGGGAACTGGTGGCGACCGTGCTGGACGAGGTCCGGCCCGCCGGGGCCGGGGCGGTCATCTGGGACGGCCGGGATGACCGCGGCGCCGAGACCGCCTCGGGCGTGTATTTCTACGAGGTGCGCAGCGCCGGCGATGTGAAGGTGGGGAAGATGTCACTGGTGCGATGATCGGATTTGGTCAGAAGACGAAAAACCCCCTCACGTGAGGGGGTTTTCTCCCGGGGCCCCCATCCTTATGTTAAGATCATGCTGCGTCAACCGTCGGCCGGCATGCAAGGGGGAAATCATGATGTCTCGCTCACTCCGCCTTCTGGCGATCCTGGCGGTGGTGTGCGCCTCCGCCGCAAGTGCCCAGTTCCAGCCGCCGCAGCGCGCGATCGATTCCGGTTCCG
>JAHJTW010000295.1 GCA_018829565.1 bacterium
CGACGACTTCACCGTCGGCGAGGAGGCCTACCGGGCCCTGTCCTTCTACCTCGAGGACGTCAAGGACCTCAAGGAGGACTACATCGCCAAGGAGGCCGCCTTCGAGGCAGCCAAGGACGCCGCCCGCGAGTTCGTCGTCACCAACGAGTACGGCAAGATCGTCGAGAACAACGGCGGCAGCGGCCTGAACGCCTACACCAGCAGCGACGTGACGGTCTACCTGTACAACCTGCCCAGCAACCGGCTGGAGCTTTGGGCCTACCTCGAGGGCAGCCGCATGGCCGATCCGGTGCTGCGCGAGTTCTACACCGAGAAGGACGGCCCGGTGACCGAGGAGCGCCGGATGAGGACCGACAACAACCCCATCGGCCGCCTGATCGAGCAGTTCCAGAACCTGATGTTCATGGCCAACGGCTACCACCACGGGACCATCGGCTACATGTCGGACATCCAGAACATCAGCCGCGCCGACTGCCGGGCCTACTTCGAGAAGAACTACGTCGGCTCCAACATCGTGGTGGCCCTGGTCGGCGACGTGAAGTTCGACGAGGTCCGGAAGCACGCCGAGAAGTACTTCGCCGACATCCCGGCCGGCCGGCCCGAGCCCGTCGAGACCTTCGAGCCCGAGCAGCTGGGCGAGAAGCGGTTCGTGATGAAGGATCCCAGCCAGCCCCTGTACATCGCCGGCTACCACCTGGAGAACGTGCAGCATCCGGACTGGCCGATCTACGAGGTCATCGCCGACGTCCTGGGCCAGGGCCGCACCAGCCGCCTCCACAAGAGCCTGGTCAAGGAGCAGCAGATCGCCATCAACGCCATGACCTTCCCCGGCTTCCCCGGCCAGAAGTACGAGACCGGGCTGCTGGTCTTCGCCATGCCGGTCAAGGACAAGACGGCCCTGGACCTCGAGGCCGCCATCGAGGCCGAGATCCAGAAGATCGTGGACGAGGGGATCACGGCCGAGGAACTGGCCGGGGTCAAGCAGAGGGCCCGCGCCAACTTCATCCGCGGCCTGGACGGCAACGCCGGCATGGCCAGCCAGCTGGCCTGGTACCAGACCTACATGGGCGACTGGCGGAAGCTCTTCGCCGAGGTCGAGCGGATCAACGCGGTGACCCTGGATGACGTCAAGCGCGTCGCCGGGGAGATCTTCCAGAAGGATAACCGCACCGTGGCCATCATCGAGACCGAGCAGAAGGAATCCTGATCCAGGGGGAACCCCTTCCCGCCTGGACGGGAACTGAAAGGAACCGAAACATGTCGAACTTGAAGAAATACCTGCTGCCCGGGCTCGCCCTTCTCCTGGCGGTCGCCGTGCTCGCGCCCGGCGATGCGGTGGCCAAGAAGCCCTGGGAGAAGATCAGGATCCCCGAACTCAACGAGATCAAGCTGCCCGATTATGAGAGGGTGGTCCTGGACAACGGCATGGTCCTGTACCTGGCCGAGGACCACGAGTTCCCCCTGGTGGAACTGAGCGCCACGGTGGACGTGGGCGGCATCTACGAGCCCGACGACAAGGTGGGCCTGGCGGGGATGACCGGCGAGGTCATGCGCACCGGCGGCACGACCACCCGCGACGGGGACGAGATCGACGAGCTGGTCGAGGCCCGCGGCCTGGCCGTGGAGACCTGGATCGGCCAGAACGACGGCGGCGCCTACCTGTCCGCCCTGAAGGAGGACACGCAGTTCGGCCTGGAGTTGCTGGCCGACATCCTGCGCAATCCCGCCTTCCCCGAGGACAAGATCAAGCTGGCCAAGGAACAGCAGAAGGCCCAGATCAGCCGGCGCAACGACGACCCCATGAGCATCGCCCGGCGCGAGGCCATGGTGGCGGTGTTCGGCGAGGGCCACCCCATGTCCCGCTATCCCGAGTACGACACCATCGCCTCGGTGACCCGCCAGGACATGCTGGACTTCCACCGCGACTTCTTCGGCCCGGACCGCACCTATCTCGTGGTGATCGGCGACTTCCAGACGCAGTCGATGATCGGCCTGATCGAGCAGGCCTTCGCCGGCTGGGCGCCCGCCGCCGAGCCGAAGCCGGCCGACCCGGAGATCTACGACCTGCCCCGCACGGTCAACGTCGTCGACAAGGACGACCTGACCCAGACCACGATCCTCATGGGCCACAAGGGCATCCGTGCGGACAGCCCCCACTACGCCGGGGTCATGGTCGGCAACCGCATCCTGGGCGGAGGCTTCTCCACCCGCCTGTTCAACGAGATCCGCAGCCGGCAGGGCCTGGCCTACTCGGTGGGCAGCGCCCCGGGCACGGGCTTCCGGTTCCCGGGCCTGTTCATGGCCTTCACCATGACCAAGAGCGAGAGCAGCGAGAAGGCCACCACGGCGATCCTCGGGGAGATCGAGAAGATGATCACCGAGGAGGTCACTCCCGAGGAACTGGACCAGGCGAAGGACGGGATCCTCAACTCCGAGGTCTTCAGCTTCGACACCAAGCGCGAGATCCTCGACCGCATGGTCATGTACGAGCGCTACGGCTATCCCCAGGACTTCCTGCAGCGGTACCAGGACCAGGTGCGGAACATGACCGCGGCCCAGGTGCTCGCGGCCGCCCAGGCCGTGTGGAAGCCCGACCAGATGACCATCCTGGCCGTGGGCAACTACGAGGACTGGGACGGGGACTTCACCAAGTTCGGGCCGGTGAACATGGTGGACATCACCATTCCGGAGCCCGCCCTGCAGATCCCCGACGCCACCCCCGAGACCCTGGCCGAGGGCATGAAGCTGATGGAGGCCTCCCGCGAGGCCGCCGGCGGCGCCAAGCTGTTCGCCGGCCTGGACACCTACTTCAGCAAGTCCCTGCTCGCGGCCAAGATCCAGGGCATGGACCTCAACTTCACCATCGAGAAGACGGTCGACTATCCCGACAAGGCCTACACGATCCAGAAGACGCCCTTCGGCAACATGACCCAGGTCCTGGCCGGCGACGCCGCCTGGGCCACCGGCCCCATGGGCGCAAAGGATCTGGAGGGCGAGGACCTGCAGGCGGCGAAGGACGAGCTGATGACCGACACCGTCAGCGTCTACCGCTTCCTCGACAGGTTCAAGTGCCAGGCCCTCGAGCCCACCAAGGTCGACGACGTCATGTGCCGTCCGGTGCACGTCAGCGGCGTGGGCGAGGACTACCAGATCTTCTTCCTCGATGCGGAGACCAGCCGGGTCGTGATGATCCAGGCGCCCGGGATCTCGCCCATGACCCAAGCTCCCGTCACCCAGAAGGTCTTCGTGGACGAGTACATGGACATGGGCGGGTTCACCATGCCCAAGGCCATGCGCCTGACCTACGACGACGAACTTTTCGGGACCATCACGGTGGAGGAGTTCAAGGCCAACGTGGCGGTGGACCAGAAGCTCTTCGCGAAGGGGATCAACTGACGTGATCTCTTCGGTGCCAAGGACTTGATCCGGTACCGATCCGGAAAAAGGAAACGGGCGGCCCGGAAGGGCCGCCCGTTTCACTATCCTGCATTGACCGGAACGGTCCGCAGTGGTAGGATCTGGTAGGACGAATTTATAGCTGCTTCAAAGGTCTACCTGGGAATAAAGATTGAAGTGCGCGAGCTTCGATGTCCCCAGGGCTGTCGCCAGTGAAGCAGCTATAATCATATTATAGCACAAAGAATAATGAGATGTCCAAAAAATTTTCATTTGGTCATTATTGATGTTAATGCATGCTTTTTTAATGAGTTTCATGAAAACGGCATCCGCTTTTTGTCGGATTTTCCGAATATCAGGCTCGATCTCCGGGTAGAAGATCCAGGGCCGCCGGTTTGATCGCCGCCCGGTCTTTCCTGCAACTCGGTGGATTGATCGCCGTACAAGAGGGACTTCGGCCGTCCCGGCCTCGTCGTCTGTGAGAAAGGAACCGCCATGGGTCTTCTGGAACTGATCATCCTGCTGGGCGTCCTGATGGTCGTCCTCAGCGTGGGTCTGCTGCTGCTCAAGTTCGCCTTCGCCCTGGTGCTGCTGCCGCTGAAGCTCGCGTTCTGGCTGACCAAGGGGCTGCTGTTCCTGGTGGTCGGCCTGCCGCTGCTGCTGATCGTCGGGACGCTGGTGACGGCGTTGCTGCCGCTGGGATTGCTGCTCCTGTTCCTGCCGGTCATCCTGCTCGGTGGATTGACCTGCAAGCTGGTCGGGATCTGATCACCGCTTCTTCATGCTGATCGTGAGCCGGAAGGCGGCGACGGGCTCGGATCCCAGCTTGTCCGGACAGGTCGCCGTCACGGTCACGGTTCCCTCTTCACGCTCTCCGCTGCTTTCCGCCTTTTCCAGGAGTTCCAACAGCAGGGGACCGTCGTTGCAGGTGAAGACCGTGGCGCCCTCGGCCCGCTTGAGGAAGTCGGCCTGGAAGTCCTTGAACAGGAACGCCACGCGGGACTTCCGCTCCCGGATCAGGTTCATGATCATCAGCCCGCCCGCCAGGTCCGCCCCGATGCACAGCGCCCCGAAGTACATCGAACGCAGGTGGTTCTTGACCACCCAGCTCAGCGGCACCCTCACGATGCAGGTCTGATCGTCGGCCCGCAGGATGGTCGGCCGGATCAGCGCGATCAGCGGGATGCGCGTCAGGGCGAACAGGCGGATGGCCCAGGTGGTCTTGAGGACTTGCAGGTCGGGCATGGGATCTCCTGTGCTGGGGTTCGGCGGCATGATGCCGGATCGCCGGGCGAGGGGCAAGACCGGTCTTGGTCGGTGGGTCCGGGCAGGCGGGCTCAGCGGGCGGCGATCAGCTTCGCGCAGACGAGCATGTAGCCCATGGTGGCGCCCCAGTGCGAGAGCACGGCCGGCCAGACCGAACCCCAGCGCCGGCGGCTCCAGGTCCAGAACACGGCGCCCGCGATCACCCCGGTCAGCATGAGGGCGGCTCCGGGCCCGCCCGGGGCCAAGGTTCCGACGGTGAAGACGTGGTAGCTGGAGAAAAGCAGAACCAGGACGGTTCCGGATCTCCAACCTTTCAGCAGGCGGTCCTGCAGCCAGCCGCGCCAGAACAGCTCCTCGGCGGGGCCGTTGACGATGGCCATGAAGGCCATGGTGAAGCCGGGATGGCGGGCATCGAGACCCCAACCGGCCAGGACCTTGTCCAGGGTGTCCGGGGCGGGGAACATGGCGGGCGCCAGGAGGAAGGCGGCCAAAGGTGCGGCGAAGGCGAGGACGCCCAGCACGAGGCCGGGGGCGATCCCCC
>JAHJTW010000296.1 GCA_018829565.1 bacterium
CCACACCCTTGTGCCGGGGTTCCCCGCGCTTCCCGTCGTAACCGATGATGACCGTGTCGTAATCTACCAGCGTGGACTGCAGCCGGCCGTAGGGGCAGATGATCAGACAGGTCTGTTCACGGAACCAGCTGTAGTCGAAGTACAGCATGCCGGTCCAGAACAGGCTCCAGACCAGGGCCGTCACGTTGCCGGGGAACAGGGGGATGCTCTCCCACATCTGCCGCGTGGGAATGAAGTAGCACATGAAGGCGATGGCCAGGTTCCAGGACAGGATGATGAAGATCCCGTGCTTGAGGACCTTGCGCCACCACATGTCGAATCCGCCCTTGCGATTGCGCTTCATGCGCTCGATGCGGCGCCCCTCGATCAGGCGCTCGATGGGCCGGAACACCCCCTCCATGAAGACCGTCTGGGGACAGGCGAACCCGCACCAGACCCGGCCGAACAGCGAGGTCGCCACGAACAGCCCGATGCCCAGGCCGATGAGCACGAAGAAGAACAGATGGAAGTCCTGGTTGGTGAAGGTGGCGCCCATGAGGTAGGCCGCCCTGCCGGGGATGTCGATGAGGATGGACGGGTGCCCCCCGACGGTGATCCAGGGGGCGGCCAGGTAGATCACGATCAGGAAGGCGTAGGCGATGTACTTGCGGGTCGTCCACTTGCCCTTGACCTCGGCGACCTGCAGGAAGTTGCGGGAGCCGTCCGGATTGATGGAGTAGACGGTGTTGAGGTCGGGCCGCCGCTTGTCCTTGAGGGCGTGGCTTTTCCCGGGGCTGCTGGTTTCCTTGCCGTCCTCGGCGGACATCGGGCTCTCCTTGTCGTCAACCTGGCCAAAAGCTGTGCGATTCAGGAAAGCGAGAGGCGGCCCCGTCAGGTCGCCGCCCCTACGCCTCCATCGCTGCGGGATACCCGGGTCAGAAGGAGCACGGGTTCCCTTCGGGGGCCTTGCCGGGGACCTCGGTGCTGCGCAAGGTCAGGACGTAGGCCACGACCGTCTGGGTGCGGGTGGGACCCAGCTGGTTCATCCAGGCGGGCATGCCCTTGGCGGCCACCCCCTCCCTGACGACGTTCAGCATCTGCATGGGCTCGCAGCCGTGGATCCAGAACCCGTCCGTGAGGTTGGGTCCGACGCTGCCCTGGCCCCGGTCGAGGTGGCAGGCCACGCAGTGCTTGACCCAGAGTTCGCGGCCTTCGGCCACCCTGGCGGGGATCCCGGTCATCATCATCAGAGTTTCGTTGCTGATGCCAGCGGCCTCCGCCCGGGCGAGCTGCTCCTCCTGGGCCTCGAGCATGACCGCGTCGAACTTCTCGACGGGAAGCGGGCGGAGCTCCAGGGTGTGGAACACGACCCAGTAGAACAGGGCGAAGACCATGGAGCCCCACATGATCCACATCCACCAGTTGGGCAGCCGGTTGTCGAACTCCTGGATCCCGTCGTACTCGTGCTCCATGACGGTGTCCTGGCGGTATTCCTCCCGGTTGTCCCGGGCGTTGTCCATGTGCTCGGTCATTTAACGACCCCTCCCATCGGCAGGACCCAGTTCCTGGGTATCGGGTTCGAGCGGCAGGGCCGCGATTTCGTCGATCTTCTGCTTGTCGCGCAGGCCGAGGAAGACGTAGGCCAGCACGCCGATGAAGATCACGGAGAAGATCAGCAGCCCCAGGGTGGGCCAGATCAGGTGATCGCTGTTGGCGTAGAACTCCTTGAACATCACGGCCTCCTAGTTCCCACCCGCCGGAGCGGCGGGGTCGGCCGCCCCGCCGGTCGCGGCGGCCGTGACGGGTTCGGGGGTGACGGGCTGCGGTCCGCGGCCGAGGCGCTGCAGGTAGGCGATCACCGCGGCCATCTTGGAGTCCGGAGCCAGCGTGATGCCCTTGGCGGCCAGGTCGTCGGCGATCAGCTGGCCCTGGCCTGCGAACCGCTGGACGGCCAGGTCGATGTCCTCGTCGGTGTAGGGGACTCCCAGCCTGCGCAGGGCCTGCATCCGTCCCACGTAGACTTCGGGATCCAGGGTCTGGGTCTGGAAGTGGGGGTAGGTGGGCATGTTGGACGCCGGCGAGGTCGACCGCGGGTCCATCAGGTGCAGGTAGTGCCAGAGGTTGTCGTACTTGCCGCCCACCCGGGCCAGATCCAGGCCGGTGCGCTTGCTGCCCCACTGGAAGGGACGGTCCAGGATGCTCTCCTCGAGGCGGGAGTACTCGCCGTAGCGGAGCACCTCGTGCCGGAAGGGGCGGATCATCTGGCTGTGGCAGACGTAGCAGCCTTCGCTGACGTAGACGTCGCGCCCGGCCAGTTCCAGGGGGCTGTAGGGTTTCTGGACCCACTTGGCCGTCTCGGCCAGGGCGGGGTCGGCGGCGATCATCTCGTCGGTGATCTGCAGCGGGGTCTTGTCGCCGGCGATCAGGGTGGGGATGATCTCGACCGCGCCGCCCACCAGGATGGCCAGCAGGGCCAGGACGGTGAACACCAGGGCGTGGCGTTCGACCAGCCCGTACCAGTGGCCCCACTTCCTCTGGTGCAGGCCGTAGGAGATGATGGCGGCCACGCAGACCACGATGAACAGGGCCAGGATGACGGGGCTGACCACGGGGCCGGCCACGCCGAACCATATGGCCAGCACGATGATGGCCGACAGGAAGAGCATGGGGGCGCTGGTGATCAGGGCCCAGCCGTTCTCCTTGTCGGGACCCTGCCGCTTGACCGGCACCTGGATGCTGACGGTGGCGGGCTTGCCCTGCCTGGCGGTCATGATCAGGTTGTAGACCAGCAGGAACGAGCTGAGGAAGTAGAGGAGGCCGCCGGCCAGGCGCGTGTGGTACATGGCCAGGCTGTTGGTCAGGCCCTCGATGAAGTCGGGATACTTCAGGAAGCCCTCGGCGTCCAGGGCGCGCCAGAACAGGCCCTGGCTCACGCCGCTGACCCACATGGAGACGATGTAGAGGAGGATGCCGACGGTCGCGAGCCAGAAGTGGGTCTCGGCCAGCTTCTGGGAATACAGCTTGGTCCCGTACAGCCGCGGCCACATCCAGTAGAGGATGCCGAAGGTCATGAAGCCGTTCCAGCCGAGGGCGCCTCCGTGGACGTGGCCGATGATCCAGTCCGTGTAGTGGCCGAGGGCGTTGACGCTCTTGATCGAGAGCAGGGGCCCTTCGAAGGTGCTCATGCCGTAGAAGGTCACGGCGACCACGAAGAACTTGATGACGGGGTCGGTGCGCAGCTTGTCCCAGGCTCCGCGCAGGGTCAGCAGGCCGTTGAGCATGCCGCCCCAGCTGGGCGCCCAGAGCATGACCGAGAAGATCATGCCCAGGGTCTGGGCCCAGTCGGGCAAGGCGGTGTAGAGCAGGTGGTGGGGGCCGGCCCAGATGTACAGGAAGATCAGGGACCAGAAGTGGACCACCGACAGCCGGTAGGAGTAGACGGGACGCTGGGCCGCCTTGACCATGAAGTAGTACATCAGGCCCAGGGGCGGGGTTGTGAGGAAGAAGGCCACCGCGTTGTGGCCGTACCACCACTGCACCAGGGCGTCCTGCACGCCGCCGTAGATCGAGTAGCTGTGCAGCAGGCTCGTCGGCAGCTGCAGGTTGTTCACGATGTACAGCACGGCGATGGTGACGATCGTCGAGATGTAGAACCAGATCGCCACGTACATGTTCTTCTCGTTGCGCCTGGCGAGGGTCCAGAAGAAGTTCACCGCGAAGACGACCCAGACCACGACGACCAGCAGGTCGATGGGCCAGATGAGCTCGGCGTACTCCTTGCCCTGCGTCAACCCCAGCGGGTAGGTGACGGCGGCCGAGACGATCACCAGCTGCCAGCCCCAGAAGTTGGCCCAGCTCAAGAAGTCGCTGGCCATGCGGACCTTCAGCAGACGCTGCGTCGAGTAGTAGATGCCTGCGAACATCCCGTTGCCGACGAAGGCGAAGATGGCGGCGTTGGTGTGCAGCTGGCGGAGGCGGCCGAAGCTCAGCCATTCGAGGCCGAAGTTCGCCTGCCAGAAGGACAGCTGGGCGGCGATCAGTACGCCCACCAGCAGCGCGACCACGCCCCACACCACCGTGATGATGGAAAAGGCGCGGACGATGCCGTCGTCGAAAACGACGGTTTTCGTCTGGGTGTTCGCGGTGTTCGTGGCTTCCATGTGGAGCACCTTCCTCCTCTACTCGATCGGTCGGGTGACGGAACCGGCCCTCAGGGGCCGCTCTCAGCGTCCTGGATCGGCAGGCTTGGCCGTTGAATGGGCGGAACCATTGAAGCCCACCTCTTCCGGTTTGTCATCAGACAAACTCGGTGCGGATTCGATCGCCCCCTCGTCGTCGGCCAGGGGCAGCAGGGATAGCCGTTCGCCGTGCTCGAAGTCCCCTTCGAACAGGCGGGAAAAGAAGAAGACCAGCCCCGCGATGACCAGCGTCACGCTCACGAAGACCAGGGCGATGATGATGTCCATTTCAACCTCCCGGGCGACAGCCTCAGGGCCGTCAGGGTGACCACCGAGACGGAACTCAGGGGCATCAGGACGGCGGCGACCACGGGGGTCACCCAGCCGGCCAGGCACAGCCCGACGGCGAAGAGGTTGTAGATCACGGCGATGGCCAGGTTGTCGCGGACCACCCGGCGCAGGTGCCGGGCGGCGGCCAGGGAGCGGCCGATGGCGGCGATCCCGTCCCCCAGGAAGTAGTAGTCGGCCTTGCCGGGCAGGACGGGCCGGTCCACCGCGGGGGTGGCGGCGCAGAGGGCGGCGGCGAAGCTGGGGCTGTCGTTCAGCCCGTCTCCCACCATGAGGGTGTCGTGCCGGTCCAGGTGCCGCACGCGGGCGGCCTTGGCCTCGGGGGTCAACCCGCCCAGGGCGCGTTCCGGAGCGATGCCCAGCAGGCGGGCCGCTGCGTCGACCTTGTCCTGGCTGTCCCCGCTCAGCAGGTAGACTTCCAGGCCCCGGTCCAGGAGCTGGCGGACCTCGTCGGCGGCGTCGGCCTTGAAGTCCTCGGTGAAGCAGAAGGCGCCAAGGACCTCTCCGTTCAGGGAGAACACGGTATCCCGGCCCTCGGGCGTCCCGTCCCTTCCGCCGTCGGCGAAGCCGCGGCGGCCCAGACGCCACACGCCGTCCGGCAGGGCCAGTTCCAGGCCGGACCCGGGGATCTCGACCAGGTTCTCCCCCTCGGTCCGGCCCCCGTCGAGAGGCGGGGAATCGGATGACCGCAGATGGGATGCCAGGCAGACGCTCACCGGATGGTTGCTGCGGGCGGTCATGTGCTGCAGGACGGCCCGGGGGCGCCCGGTCAGGCGGCCGAGGTCGGCGGCGGTCGCGGCGGTGAGGGCCAGCCGGCCCAGGGTCAGGGTGCCGGTCTTGTCCAGCAGCACCTTGCGCACCAGCAGGGCCTTCTCGGGGAAACTCGGCTTCCGCAGGAAGATCCCCGCCTTGCGCAGGCCCACGTGGACCAGTTCCTCGGCCAGGGGCGTGGCCAGGCCGAGGGCGCAGGGGCAGGTCACCACCAGGATGCTGATGGTGACCTTCAGGGCCTGCGTCGGGTCCTTGGCCGCCCACAGCGCGAAGCCGAGGGCGGCGGCCACCAGCACGGCGGTCACGTACCAGCTGCTGATGCGGTGCCACCACTGGGGTCGGAACTCCTCGTCCGCGACGGAGGTCGAGCGCAACAGGTCCTGCAGGCGGCTGTCCTGGAAGCCCTCCACGGCCGTGACGGTGAAGCCGTGCAGGCTGGCGTTGAAGGCGCCGGCGGGGATGGTGTCGCCGGGCGCGAAGGCGATCTGGTCGGACTCCCCGGTGATCCAGTCCAGGCTCGCCTCGGTGGGCTTGCGCATGAGGATGCCGGCCACCGGGAGCAGGTCCCCCGGTGCGATCCAGAGCTCGTCCCCGGCCCCGATCACGGTGGCGGCCACCGATTCGAGGTCCCCTCCGGGTATCCGGCGCTTGACCGTCAGGTTCTCCGCGCCGCTGGAATCGAGCAGGCTGTTGCGATTGCGTTCGAGGATGTGCTCCTGGGCCCAGCGGCCGACCAGCATCAGGGCGATGAAGATGGTCAGGCTGTCGAAGTAGGCGTGATCGGGGCCGCCGGTGAGGAAACCCCAGGTCGAGCCCGCATAGGCCAGGACCATCCCCAGGGAGATGGGCACGTCCAGGTGGAGGACCCCCCGGCGCAGGCCCGCCAGGGCGCCCTTGAGGAACACTCCGCCGCCTGCCAGCAGCGAGACGGTGGCCATCCCCAGGCTCAGCCAGCCGAAGAACCAGAAGAGGTTGCCGTCGGCCAGACCGAAGTAGAAGCTGAGGCTGAACATCATGACGTTCATGGCCATGGAGATGGAGATGGCCATGCGCAGCAGCAGGGTGCGGGAATGGCGCCGGACGCCGCGGGTGGCCGGCCCCAGGCGGTAGCCGAACTTCTCGACCTCGGCCAGGAAGTCCTTGAGGTCGCCCCGATCCGGGTCCCAGTCCAGTTCGACCTTGCCCAGCGTGGGGTTGATGCGGATCTGGATGCCCGCCTCCCGGCGCTTGAACAGTTCCTCGATGAGCCAAACGCAGGCGGCGCAATGGACTCCCTGGATGTCCAGGTCCAGGTGAAGGGGACCGGTGGCGTCACGCTCTTCGAGGATCCGGTCCAGCCAGCCGAAACTCTCGGGCCGCAGCACCGGAGAGGGCGCGGTGGCCCCGGGTTTCAGGTCGTAGAAACGGCAGAGGTCCTCCTGGTGGATCAGGCGGTAGACCCCGGCGCAGCCCCGGCAGCAGAACGGCCCGTCATCCCGTTGCCAGAACCGGCCGAGAGGATTGCCGCAATGCAGGCATTCGCCGCGCTCGGCGGCGCGGCGGAACTCGGCAGGCCAGTCCTCGGGCCAGATCATGTCGAGGGTGGTCGTGGTCATGACGTTTCCTTGTGAGCCCGCATCATCCATGAAGGTCCTTCACGCATGATCCGGCCTGGGCTGGGTGGCCGGGCGAAACGTAGACAGAAATTGTCTTGTAGTCAACCAAGTGAAAAGGTGGGATTTCCTTGGCTGACAATGACTTGCAATTTCAATCCGACCCCGTTCCTGTCGGGATCAGAACACCGGCCAGAAGCCCCACTTGATGGCCTCGATCACGCCGAACAGCTTCCCGGCGCGGAACAGGAATTCCAGGCCGACGATCATCACCAGGATCGAGGCCACCAGGTTGAACCAGCGCTGGAGGGAGGGAGCGAGGCGCCCTGCGCCGAGGCCGATGGCCACGAGGACGGGGATCGTGCCCAGGCCGAACATCACCATGATCCCGGCGCCGTGGACGGGGGTCGGGGCCGTCAGGGCCGAGATGGCCACCGCGTAGACGGGACCGCAGGGCAAAAACCCGTTGGCGACGCCCAGGAAGTACCGTCCGGCCATGCTGGGGGTGCCGATGAGCCCCATGAACTTCTCGCTGGTGAACCGTCCGAGCTTGCTGCTCTCGATGAACCGGGTCGTGGGCAGCCAGCCCCGCAAGCCCATGCCCATCAGGATCATGAGCAGGCCGGCCACGAGGAACAGGCCGCCGCGGACCTCGTTGGAGGGACCGGCCGCCTGGGCGGCCGTGGCGAGCAGGCCGAAGAGCAGGCCGATCACCGCGTAGCTGTTGAGACGCCCGAAGTGGTAGATGAGCAGGGCCGGCAACAGGGAGCGCAGGCGGCTGTCGTGCCGCCCCTGGGCCAGGGAGAAGGTGCTGATCAGGGGGCCGCACATGCCGATGCAATGCCCGAGGCTGGTCGTCAAACCGATGCCCAGGGCGGCCCAGAAAGTCAGGACGGCGCTGACCTCGGGGGCGGAACCGCAACAGCTTTCCATCAGATCTCCCAGTACCCGAGGGGTTTATGATTTGGATGGCGCCTCCCGGGGCAATCATAGGCAACCGGCAGCTTCCGGGCAACGGGATTGACGCTGGGAGGCGGGATCGCTACCTTCGCGGTTCCCCCATCCGGGATCGATGTCCCTTCCCTACCGGCGAGGACCGTGGTGAACGAAAAGGTCCGGCAAACCGTCTGGCGCTGGCGCGACACGGATCCGGCGGAGCCGGAGCATCCGGTTCGCGAAGCCCCGGGCCGTATCCTGAGCAGCGGGCTGCCCGGCCTGGTGGTCGGTGCGGTCCTGTGGTTCCTGGGGTGGCGGTGGCCCGGGGGGATCGTGATGGGCTCCAGCCTGGCGTTCGTGCTGGTGGGACTGGTCGCCCCGTCCATCCGGCGGCAGGCGACGGATTTCCTGGGGCGGCTGGGCGCCTGGACGGGCCGCCTGCTGGGCGTCATTCTCCTGACGCCGGTGTTCCTGCTGGTCGTCGTTCCGGTCGGGCTTTACCTGAAGGCCGCCGGCCGCGATCCCCTGCATCGCCGGCCCCTGCCCCCGGGACTCACCTACTGGATCCCGCGCCGCAGCAGGCCCGAGCCTGAGCAGTACCGGCGCCAGTTCCTGGTCGAGGATCCGCAGTCGAGGGCCCTGGAACGCCCGGTTGAGGAGGCCGCCGAATGAACATCCTGGGCATCAGCGCGCTCTATCACGATGCGGCCGCCTGCCTGGTGCAGGACGGCCGGATCGTCGCCGCCGCCCAGGAGGAGCGTTTCACCCGGCGCAAGCACGACGCGGGTCTGCCCGTCCGGGCGACCGCCTACTGCCTGGCCGAGGGCCTCCAGCCCGGCGAACGGATCGATCGCGTCGTTTTCTACGACAAGCCCCTGACCAAGTTCGGGCGCATCCTCAAGACCGGATTCGCCGTCGCCCCCCGCGGGCTCGCCGCCTGGCTCCAGGCCATGCCGGTCTGGTTGCGGGGCAAGCTGTGGACGCCGGGACGACTCGAGGACATGCTCGCGGAACTGGGGATGCCGCCGCCCGGAGAGGTGCTGTTCACCGAGCACCACGAGGCCCACGCGGCCAGCGCCTTCTTCCCTTCTCCCTACCCATCGGCCGCGATCCTGACCATGGACGGAGTGGGCGAGTGGGCCACCAGCAGCGTCGGTCGAGGCTCGGGCAACCGGATCGAACTCCTGGAGGAGATCCACTTCCCCCACAGCCTGGGTCTGCTGTACTCCGCCTTCACCTTCTTCACGGGATTCAGGGTCAACAGCGGCGAGTACAAGCTCATGGGGCTGGCGCCCTACGGCCAACCGGTCCACGTGGACGCCATCCGGTCCCATCTCATCGACGTCCGCGAGGACGGCTCCTTCCGCCTGAACATGGACTACTTCGATTTCGCGGGCGGGCTGACCATGACCAACCGGAAGTTCGCCGATCTGTTCGGCGGGCCGCCGCGTGCGCCGGAGTCGGAGCTCACCCGGCGGGAGATGGACCTGGCCCGTTCGGTGCAGGCGGTGACCGAGGAGGTGGTCGTGAAGATGGCCCGCCACGCCCGGCGCCTGACCGGGGAAGGGAACCTCTGCCTGGCCGGGGGCGTGGCCTTGAACTGCGTGGCCAACGGGGTCCTCCTGCGGTCGGGTATCTTCGACGACGTGTGGATCCAGCCCGCATCCGGAGACGCCGGCGGGGCCCTGGGCGCGGCGCTGTTCGCCTGGCATCAGCTGGAAGACGGGCAGCGGCGGGCCGACGGCAGCCGCGACGCCATGCAGGGCGCCTATCTGGGGCCCGCCTTCGCCTCGGCGGAGATCGAGGCCTGGCTCCGGGCCAGGGGCTATCCCTACCGCCGCCTCGAGCCGGGCGCCCTGGAGCCCGAGGTCGCCCGGATGATCGCCGACCAGAAGGTGGTGGGGCACTTCCACGGCAGGATGGAGTTCGGGCCGCGCGCCCTGGGCAATCGGTCCATCCTCGGGGATCCGCGCAGCGGGACGATGCAGTCGGTGCTCAACCTCAAGATCAAGATGAGGGAGTCGTTCCGGCCGTTCGCGCCGAGCTGCCTCGAGGAGCGGGCCGCGGATTTCTTCGACCTGGACCGGCCGTCGCCCTACATGCTGCTGACGGCCCAGGTGCGCCCGGACCGCTGTCTCGACCCCGGTCCCCCGCCCCCGGACGCCGACGTGACCGCCATCGTCAACCGCGAGCGCAGCGACGTCCCGGCCGTCACCCATGTGGACCATTCGGCGAGGATCCAGACCGTGTCCCGGGAGACGAACCCGCGCTACTGGTCGATCATCAAGGCCTTTGAGGATCTGACGGGATATGGCATCCTCATCAACACGAGCTTCAACGTGCGGGGAGAGCCCATCGTCTGCACTCCCGAGGACGCCTACCGTTGCTTCATGGGCACGGGCATGGACGCCCTGGTCCTCGAGGATCTCGTGCTGGTCAAGGACGACCAGCCGGCCTTCGTCCCCGCGACGGCGGGCGGGGCGCCGGATTTCCCCCCGGACTGATCTCCGGGATACCAGGAGGGCCATGAACAAGGTGCGGCGCCTCGGCGACCTGCTGGCGGAAGTCTGGAGGTTCGCCAGGGCCAACAAGGCCTGGTGGATCGTCCCCCTGGTGGCCGTCCTGCTGGTGATCGCCGCGCTGATCGTGTCCGGTCAGGCCTTCGCACCCTTCATCTACACCCTGTTCTGAGGATGTTCCGAGGATCATGCGACCTGCGTCTTTCCCAATCCTGGCCGGGCTCGCCCTGGCGCTCGCGGCTTCCGGACCGGTGGGACGGCCTGCCCTGGCCGACGAACCCCCGCAGGCGGCCGTCCCGCACCGCGCTCCCCGGGTATCCTGGACCGAGGACGAGGACTGGACGGCCGTCGTGGCCAGGGCCGGGTCCCTGGATACGCCGATCCTGATCGATTTCTACGCGACCTGGTGCGGTCCCTGCAAGCTGCTGGACGCGATGGTCTACAACGAGAAGCCGGTCATCGCGGAACTGTCGGACGTGCTGACCTTCAAGGTCGACGTGGACAAGCCGCGCTATGACGGTCTGGAAGAGGCCTTCGGCATCGAGCGCCTGCCGACCCTGGTCTGGTGCGAGGCGGACGGAACCGAACTGGGACGGTTCACCGGCTACGTGTCGGCCGGGGAATTCCTGACGACCGTGCGCGACTGGAAGGCCGACCGGGAACGGGAGCGCAGCCTCGAGAGCGACCTGCGCGATTCGCCCCGGGATCCCCGGCTCCTGACGGAACTCGCCCTGCGGCGGCTGGACCAGGGCCGCACCGGGGATGCCTCCGCCGCCCTGGACCTGCTGGCGGCGCTCGCCGGGGATTCCCTGCGCTCGGACGCCGCCGAGGGCGTCCTGAAGGTGGCCGTCCGGGAGGACGGGGCGGGCAACCGGGGTCGGGCGGCCGAACTCGGTCGCCGGGTCCTGGGAATGTACCCGGCCGAGGCTGCCGGGGACCGGGCCAGACGGACATCCGACATTGCCGGTCTCGACCGCCTGGCCGAGTTCCAGGCCGCCGTGGCGGACACCGCCGGCCTCATGGAGACCTACGAGCGGATGCTGGCGTGGGACCGTTACCATCTGCCGGCGCTGGCCGGCTTCGCCCGGCTGGCCCTGGCGCAAGGCGCCCGGTTGCCGGAGGCCACCACCCACGCCCTGCGGGCCGCCATCCGCAGCGACAAGGATCCGGAGATGATCCGCCTCCTGGCCGCGTGCTACCACCGCAGGGGTTTCAACGAGCGGGCGGTCAAGTGGATGGCCGAAGCGGTGGCCAGGGCTCCCGGAAATCCGGATCTGCAGGCGGAACTCTCCCGTTACCGGGAACTGGCGGCGCCGAGAACCCACCGCTGACGCGGGAAATCAAATCGGGATTGGTTTTTATTTCATGTACGGTGAATCCCCGGCAAAAAAAGTGGACCGGCCCCGTATAACGAGGCCGGTCCAACGGCATGCCGGTGGGGGATTGGAGGGAGATACCGACAGGCCGCTTTTCGATGATCAGGAACCGTGTGCGAAAGTCCTTGATTGAAGGATAGGACGGATGGGACGGTTCGGCAATGAAAAAATTTAAAAATTAAAGAAAAAAATTTTTAGGTTTCCCCGGACATTTTCGGGAACCATTGTGGACAGATGAAGATTGATTTTCAGATCGGATGTCGCCCAGGTTCATGATCAAATGGGTGTTGCGAAGATACAGGGCCATCCTGGACAGAAAAAATGAATCATGCGGAAAGGACCCGGGGCCCTTTCCGCATGGAAGTCATCTAAAAAACTATAAGCCTTTTCTGTATGTCACACAACGATCTATCAACCATTGTGGCGAAGTTTGTACAGGTAGTAAGACAGGGGAATGACCACCACGGTCAACACTGTTGACAGGAGGGAGCCCATCATCAGGCTGATGGCCAGCCCCTGGAAGATCGGGTCGAAGACCATGACGAATGATCCGGTCACGACCGTGCCGGCCGTCAGGGCGATGGGCAGGAAACGGACGGCGCCCGCCTCGATCACCGCCTCCTTCAGGTCCAGGCCGTCCCGCAGACGGGCTTCGATGAAGTCGATCAGCAGGACGCTGTTGCGGACCATGATGCCCGCCAGGGCGATCACGCCGATCATCGAGGTCGCGGTGAAGAAGGCGCCGAACATCAGGTGCCCGGGGATGATCCCCACCAGGGTCAGGGGGATGGGGATCATCATGAGGATGGGCACGGTGAAGTTCTGGAACATGCCGACGATCAGCAGGTAGATGATCACCAGCACCACGGCGAAGCTGATGCCCAGATCACGGAACACCTCGTAGGTGATGTGCCACTCCCCGTCCCACTTCATGGCGTAGTTCTCCTCGGTCAACGGCTGAACCGTGGAGAACTTCTGGATCCGGGTGCCGTCGGGCATGGTCAGCTGATCGATCTTCCCGTTCATGTCCAGGATGGCGTAGACGGGGGACTCCAGCTCCCCGGCGACGTCCGCCGTCACGTAGACCACCGACTTGAGGTTGCGGCGGTGCCGGCTCTTCTGGTTCACGCCCTCCTCCACCTTGACCACGTCGGACAGGGGGATCAGGGAACCGGCCTGGCTGTAGATGTACAGGTCGCCGAGCTCCGCCGTGCTGCTGCGGTCCTCGAGGGGCAGGCGCACGTTGATGGGCACCGGTTCGGCGGCCTCGTCGATGTGCACCACTCCCTGGTCGTAGCCGTTGAGGGCGACCCCCAGGGTCATGGCCACCTGCTGGGTGCTGACCCCGCGAACCGCGGCGCGGTCGGTGTCGACGGCCAGCTCGTAGCGGGTCTGGTCGTCCTCGACGTACCAGTCGATGTCCACCACGCCGGGAGTGGACTCGAAGATCTCCTTGATCTGGCGGGCCACGGCCACCCGGCCCTCGAAGGTCGGGCCGTAGACCTCGGCCACCAGGGTGGACAGGACCGGCGGCCCGGGCGGGACCTCGACCACCTTCACCGCGGCCTCGTACCGGGCCGCCAGCTCCTGGATGGGTCCGCGCACGCGCTTGGCCAGGGCGTGGCTCTGGTCGCTGCGCTTGCTCTTGTCCACCAGGTTGACCTGGATGTCGGCGACGTTCGGCCCCTGCCTCATCATGTAATGGCGCACCAGGCCGCTGAAGTTCACCGGTGCGGCCGTGCCGGCATACACCTGGTAGTCGGTCACCTCGGGGACCGTGGAAAGATAGTCGCCGATCTCGCGGGCGAGCTGGGTCGTGCTCTCCAGGGTCGTGCCCTCGGGAGTGTCGATGATGACCTGGAACTCGCTCTTGTTGTCGAAGGGCAGCATCTTGACCTGGACCGTCCGCGTGACGAACAGGAAGGTCGAGGCGACCGTCAGCAGCGCCACGATCAGCAGGGCGATCACGCCCTTGGCGGGCGAGTCGACCAGGGGCCGCACCACCTTGTCGTACGTCTTGTAGATGGGGGTGGTATGCAGGCTGTAGCTGTCCGCGCCGGCGCCTTCCATGGTCCCGTCACCGACCATGTCGTCCCGCCAGTGCTGCCTGGGCTTGAGCAGGCGGATGGCCAGCCAGGGGGAGATCGTCAGGGCCACCAGCAGGCTGAACACCATGGCCAGGGAGGCGCCGATGGGCATGGGCGCCATGTAGGGGCCCATCAACCCTCGCACGAAGGCCATGGGCATCATGGAGGCGATCACCGTCAGGGTCGCCAGGATGGTCGGGTTGCCGACCTCCATGATCGCCCCGAGGGCGGTCTTCAGGCTGCGGTTGCCCCGCATCTGGAAGTGGCGGTGCATGTTCTCGACCACGATGATGGTCGCGTCGATCACGATACCGGTCACCAGGATGAGGGCGAACAGGGTCACCCGGTTCAGGGTGTAGCCCATGATGTAGTAGATGAACAGGGTCAGCGAGAAGGTGGTGGGGATGGACAGGAAGATGATCGTCGCCCCGCGCCAGCCCATGGCGAGGAAGACCACCACGACCGCCAGGAAGATGGCCAGGCCCAGGTTGGAGATCAGGTTCTGGGCCTTGTCCTTGGCGGTGGCGCCGTAGTTCCGGGTGACGGTGACGTTCACGTCGTCGGGGATCAGGGTGCCCCTGACCTTCTCGACCTTCTCGAGGATGGAGTCGGCCACCCGGGTGGCGTCGCTGCCGATCCGCTTGGCGATGGAGATGGTCACCGCGGGGTATTCGGTGCCCACGGTGAACTCGTCGGCGATGCCCTGCTGGACGCCGGCCGGGCCCACGCCCATGAAGGTGTAGCTGTCGATCTCGCCTGGGCCGTCGGTGATGGTCGCGACGTCCATCAGCCGCACCGGCCGCTCGCCGAAACTGCCCACGACGAGGTTGCCCACGTCCTGGGCCGAACGCAGGAACATGCCCGTCTCCACCAGGAACTGGTCGTTGCCGGCGGCGAATCCGCCCGAAGGCAGATTGGTGTTCTGCATCTTCAGGGCCGGCAGGATGGCCAGGGTGGTGATGTTGAAGGCCGCCATGCGCTGGGGATCGAGTTCGACCCGCACGGCGCGCTTGCGGCCGCCGACCACCTCGGTCACCGACACGTCGTTCAGGGACATGATCTCCTTGCGGAGCTCGGTAGCCAGCTGGCGCAGGCCGTACCAGTCGTACCGGTCGCTCCACAGGGTCAGCGACATCATGGGGACGTCGTCGATGCTGCGGACCTTGACCAGGGGAGGAGTGATGCCGTCGGGCCACAGATCGGCATTGCCGTACATCTTGTTGGCCAGGCGGGTCATGGCCTTTTCCATGTCCGTGCCCACCAGGAACCGGGCGGTCGCCATGGAGAAGCTGGGGAAGCTGGAGGAGTAGACGTACTCCACCCCTTCGATCTCCCAGATCTTCTGCTCCATGGGCCGGGTGACGATGTTCTCGACCTCCTGGGGACTGGCGCCGGGCAGCATGACCATCACGTCGATCATGGGCACGACGATCTGCGGCTCCTCCTCCCGGGGGGTGAGGACCAGGGCGAACAGGCCGAGCAGGATCGTGGCGATGATCAGCAGGGGAGTGATCTTCGAGTTGATGAAGATCGCGGCCAGGCCGGTCGCTCCGCCGTACTTCGGCAGCGGCTCGGGGACTTCGGCCAGGGGGGACTTGTTCTGTTCCATGATCACCTCACCACCCTGTCGCCCTCGACCAGAGGCTGGTCATGGGACAGCACCACGGTCTCGCCGCCGTCCAGTCCGGAGAGGACCTCGACCCGGCCGTCCCGGACGCGCCCGAGGCGGATCCAGCGCAGATGCGCCGTCTGGTCGTCGGCGACGGTCCAGACCCCGGTCAGCTGGCCGCGGCGGATGATGGCCTCCTCGGGGGCGAGCACGGCCTTCCGGCTGTCCACCGGAATCTTCACCCGGGCGAACATCCCGCTCTTGAGGCGGCCGTCGGCGTTGGGGATCAGGGCCTCGATGTCGTAGGTGCGGCTGCCGGGATTGGCCGTGGGAACGACCTTGTCCAGGACGCTTTCGAACTCGGCGCCTTGCAGGGAGGTCACGTCGATGATCACCGGATCGCCGGCGGCCACCGCCGAGACGTCCTGTTCCCCGATGTGGGCGACGACCTTCATCGCGGCGGTCTCCTCGAGGATGAGCAGGGGCATGCCGGGACTGGCCATGTCGCCCTCCTCGATCATCCGGCGGCCGATCACCCCGTCGATGGGCGCGACGAGATCGAGGTAGCTGAGGTGGACCTTCAGCTCGCGCAGGCCGGCTTCGGCCATCTTCACGCCGGCCGCCGCCCGGTCCCGCCCGGTCAGCACGTCGTCGAGCTGCTGCTTGGAGACGGACTTGTCGGCGTACAGGTTCTCGAACCGCGCGGCCATCTTCTGGGCGTTGGCCAGGACCGCCTGGGCTTCGGCGATGCCGGCCTCGGCCTGGGCCTTCCGGGCCATCAGGTCGGTGTCGTCGATGCTCAGCAAGGGGTCGCCCTTGCGGACCCGCTGGCCCTCGGTGACGTGGATCCGTTTGACCCAGCCCATCATGCGGGTCGAGATCATGACCGACTGGGCCGCCTCCAGGCTGCCGGTCGCCGTCACGTAGCGGGGAACGGAGGTCAGCTCGATTTGCCCGACTTCACACCGGACGTCCCTGGACACCGGTTCGTTCGTTTCGGAACTCCTGCTGCAGCCGCCGGCAAGGGGCAGTCCGGCGAGCATGATCGCCAGGGCGACGAGGCCCGGGAATGTGCTGCGATAGGCCATGAATGGATTCCTCCTGTGGGTCACCGGCCCGGCCGGGGACGGGGGTTGTCGTTGCCTGTATCGCCGGTGGCCGCGCCCGATCGCGCGGCGCCCATGAATGTCAGGTTGGCCAGGCCCACGTTGAAGTCGTGGAGGGCCTGGACGAGGTTGCCTTCGGCCATGGTGGCGGCGGCCTGGGTGTCCAGCAGGTCGACCATGCCGGCCAGGCCTTCGCGGTACTGGTTGGTGACGATCCGCAGACCCTCGCGCGCGGCGGCGACGGCGTCCCGGGCCACCTGCACCTTCTCGTGGGCGGCCTTGACGTTCAGCCACGCCTCGGTGGCCTGGACCCGGGCCTGCCGCGTCTCGAAGTCGACCATGTGCTCGACGGCCCTCTTCTCGGCGCGCGCCTTCTTCAGCTCGCTGATGTTCTGCAGACCCTTGAAGACGTCCCAGGTGGCGTAGACGCCCAGGGACCAGCTGTCGGCGTCGTTGCCGAACACCCTGTCCAGGCTGTAGTAGTCCTTCTGCAGGCCCAGGTTGATGTGGGGGAGCATGGCCCCGCGGGCCACGCCGACCATCTTGCCGGCCGCCTGCGCTTCCTGGCGCCGGGCCTCCAGGTCGGAACGCTCCAGGGCCCTGTCGGGGTCGAACGTCACCGGAGCCGCGGCCGCCGCCTCGTCCAGGAGGGTCGTGTCCGCGGCCAGGGGCAGGTCGGTCTCGGTCGCGGTCAACAGCTTGATGTACTCGCCCGCCACCGCGACCATGTTCCGCACCTCGATCAGGCGCTGCTTCAGCGCGCTGAGGTGGACCCGGGCCTGGAGAAGATCGGCCTCGGTGGCCATCTCGTTGTCCACCATCGACTGCGCCTGGCGGACGTGTCCCTCGGCCGAGGCGACCGCCGCCAGCATCACGCCTTCATAGGCCTTGGCCAGGGCCAAGCCCTCGAAGGCCTGGACGGCGCGGAACTCGATGGTCTCGCCGGCCCGCAGGTGCTGGAACTCCGAGGCCCTGCTGGCGGCGTTGGCCGCCTGCTTGCCGTAGATCCCCATCCCCCCGTTGAACAGGGGCTGCATCAGCTGGATGCGTGTGATGTGATTGTTGGTCTCGCCGGGCTCGTTGAGCAGGCCCGGCACGAAGCCGGCGTCCGTGAAGCCGAAGTCCAGGGGGGTGGCCCCCCGGTTCATCAGCTTGAAGCCGAAGGCGCTGAGGGCATCGTCGGAGCGCAGGAAGAACTCGCCCAGCTGGAGCTGGGGCAGGAAGCCCCGCCACGCTCCCTGGGCCTGGGCCGCCGCCGCGTCCTTCATGGCGGCCGAGGCGGCCAGCATCTCGTTCCGCTCCAGCGCCGCGGCGATCACCTTGTCCCTGGCGACGAACAAGGTGTCGCCGCGGACCTCGCCGAGGCGACCGGGGTCGTCGGCGCCGATCCCGGCTCCGGCTCCCAGGATCGTCAGCAGGGCGGCGATGGTTGCAGCCTGAATCCAGGTTCGCTTCATGATCCACCTTTCCCGTGGCTGACCGGTTCAGCTGTTGTGCGGGGCGGACTCGGGAACGCCCAGCTTCTTCAGGATGACGTTCATCAGGCACCAGTTGGTGAAACCGCTCTGCAGGAGGTTCAGGCCGACGAAGGCCGTGAACCACAGCCAGTTGGGGTTGACGTAGTGGGCCAGGGCGAGGCTGGCCAGGATGAAGACCCCGGCGATGACGTGGACGAGGCGGGTGATCGTCATGAGGGAACCTCCTGGATCGAACGGAATCGGGTATTTTTGTTTACGCAGTTTCGAATATTATAATATAAATCCCCACCTGTCAAGCGGGGAAGTTTGTCCTGAATCCCTGTTTCCATGCCGCCTCCCGTCAATTGAATGTGTACAGTCTTTTTCATGCTCCTTCAACCCTGGATTTGGTGGCTGGATTGGGTGGCACCCGCCGGGGGCAGGCCTTATCGTGTCCTCTTTCACCCTGACCTGCCGGAAAGGTGGCCGTGAACCAGGATATGCAACGCCGACTGCTCATCGCCCGCCCCCGCGGCTTCTGCGCCGGAGTCGTCCGGGCCATCGACGTGGTCGACCGCCTGCTGGAACGGGAGGGCGCCCCCCTCTACGTGCGCAAGGAGATCGTGCACAACCGGGCCGTCGTCGAGGACTTCCGCAGCCGCGGCGTGGTCTTCGTGGACGAACTGGACCAGGTGCCTGATGGGCAGACGGTCGTCTTCAGCGCCCACGGGATCTCGCCGGAGGTCAGGGACGAGGCGGAACGGCGGGGTTTGCACGCCGTCGATGCGACCTGTCCCCTGGTGACGAAGGTCCACCACGAGGTCATCCGGCTGGTCCGGGAAGGGTTCCACATCATCCTGATCGGGCACGCCGGTCACGACGAGGTCCTCGGGACCATGGGCGAGGCTCCCGACCGGATCACCCTGGTGACCTGCCTCGGGGACGTGGCGGGACTGGAGTTCCCCCCGGGCGCGCGCCTGGCCTACGCCACCCAGACGACCTTGAGCATCGACGAGACCCTGGGCATCGTGGAGGCCCTCAAGGAGCGCTTCCCCGATCTGATCGAGCCCCGCAAGAGCGACATCTGCTACGCCACCCAGAACCGGCAGGACGCCGTCAAGGCCTTGGTCGGCAAGGGGCTGGATCACCTGCTGGTGGTCGGATCCCGGACCAGCAGCAACAGCCGCCGGCTATGCGAGGTCGCCGAGAATCTGGGCGTGCCCGCCACCCTGATCGACGGCGCGGCCGACATCCCCATCGAGGACCTTGCCGGATGCCCCCGGGTCGGACTGACAGCCGGGGCCTCGGCTCCCGAACATCTGGTCCAGGAGGTGGTGGCATTCATGGGGGATCAGGGTTGGCTGCCGGAGGAAGTCGTTGTCTTGAAAGAAAATGTCAATTTCAGTTTGCCAAGCGAACTGATGGGATAAAAAGCAGAGCTCTGAATAACTATTAAGATTTGCATAAAATAGACTTTGACAACTGCAGATTGAGTGATTATCCTCAATTTGACCGCTGACATGCATTTCCGATTCCCGCCCCCGGTCCCTGACCCCGCGTGGCCGGCGGCTGACCGGCCAACTTCGAGGTATCGGCATGGAAAAGAAGCTCTACGAGATGCAGGCCGATCTCTGCAAGACCCTGTCCAACCCCAAGCGCCTGGAAATCCTCGACATCCTCAAGGAGCGCGAGGAGATTTCCGTCAACGCCCTTGCGGAGATCCTGGAGATTCCCAAGGCCAACACCAGCCAGCATCTGGCGGTCCTGAGGCAGGCCGGGGTGGTCAACACGCGCAAGGACGGCATCAACGTCTACTACAGCCTGAAATCGACAAAGATCAGCGAAGCCTGCTCCCTGACCCGGCAGATCCTCCTGGAGCGGCTCGAGGATCACGTCAACCTGTCGGATCTCATCAAGAAGACCGGAGACTGACGGGAATCCGCCGTTTCATTCGTGCGCCAGGAAACGGTCCACCAGGCGGTGGACCGTTTCCATGTCCAGCAGCCCGGTGCGGATCTCCTCGCCGACACCCTCCAGCACCGCCGTGAGCAGGGCGTCCCGTTCGAGGGGTGGGCGATCGTCCAGGTATCCTGCCGATTCCAGCTCATCCTGCAACTGATCGATGTTGGCCCTCTGGAATCGGGTGACCTCACCGCCCCGCAGCCCAGCGAGCAGGGCGGTGCCGTCGCCCTCGACCGAGGCCAGCAGGTCCGCCACCCGGTCCAGGAACCGGCCCGAGACGGCAGGGGACTTCTCGATCAAGGCGAGGGGGACCCGGGGTGGACGCCCGACGGCCCACGCACCGTGGAACCGGCGCCAGACCTTGATGCGTGCCTCGAGGGCGGATGCCCGGTCATCGTCGAGGATGCCTGCCGCCAGGACGCCTTCGCGGGCGGACGCCCAGCGGCCCACGGTGGTGCACCCTGCCAGCAGGAGGACGCGAAGCCGGTCAAGGTTGTCGGTAAGGATGTAGAACAGGGGGAGGGCCCCCGGATCGCCCCGGAGGTCGACCCCCGGCACCTGGAGCCGTTCCCCGTACTCCGAGGCGGTCAGGCCCCGGGGTTCAGGAGGCGTGCGTCCGGGGGCGTCCATCGCCCGCAGGATCAGAGGACCGGCGGATTCGGCACGTCCCCGGATGGCGGCCAGGTCGATGAGGCGTGGTGCGTCCATGCCCTCGGCCTGCATGACCTCGCTCCAGGCCTCGGCTTCACCGGGACGGGGGCACAGGTAGAAGACCTGGCGGTCGCCCCCCGCGCACAACCGGCCGAGGGCGAGGGCGACGGCGCGGAAGCGGACCGGGTCGCTCGATCCCAGCGTATCGTCGAGGACGAGGGGCGGTCTGGCGTGGCCGCCGATGGAGCCGAGGAACCCCAGTCTCACGGCAAGGATGAGCTGGACCCGCGTGCCCGCGGAAAGCTGGGCAGGGGAAAGGTGCGTCCCGGTGTCCAGCCGGACGGCCTTGAAGGCAGGATCCTCGTTTCCGCTCTCGAAAAGCGCGAGGCCGTAAGCCTGGCCGGTGAAGGACCTCAGGTAGCGGTCGGCCTGCTCGAGGGCGACCGGCCGCGTCTTCTGCCGGTGGTCCCGCCTGGCGCGGTCGAGCATCAGCTGGCCGCACTGGTTCAGCAGCTGCACGTCCAGCACGTCCAGGAGGTCTTCCCTGGCCCGTTCCCTGGCGGCCAGTGCTTCCTGCAACTCGTGCCCCCGGCGGGCCAGCTCCAGGGATTTCCTGATGGACCCGATCCGTTCGGAGATCCCGGCGAACCCGTCCGCCAGTTCCCGTTCCCTCTCGATCCTCGCCGACAGGGCGGCCGGGTCGAGGGCGGTGGGATCCTCCCCGGGGAACAGGTCTCGTCCCCGCTCGATTTCTCCGTCCAGGTCGGCGATCACGGTTTCCAGGTTCAGCAAGGTGCTGGCCAGCTGTTTCCGTCGGGTGAGCTGGGAGGCGAACCGGTGGACTTCCCGGGCCGGATCGGGGTCGCCCTGCAGGAGGACGCGCGAGAGCAGGGCGTCGATCTCCTGTTCACGGCGGGCGAGGCCGGCTGCGCAGTCCGCCAGCCTGGCGGACCATTCGCCCCGCTTCTCCACCAGGGTCTGACGGCGCTCCCATTCCCGGGTGAGGGCGGTGACGGTGGAATCGACCTCCGCGACGGTCGAACAGGCCGCGGCGCCCAGCGGGGCGAGCCGGGCGTTGACCTCTGCGAGCAGAGCCGTCCGGCGGGTCTCGAGTCCCTCGCACTCGGCCAGGCTGCGGTCCGCGTCCGCACGGGCCCGCCGCGCCTCGAGGGCGGTCTGGAGGACCAGGGGCAGGGCGGGGTCGGCATCATCCGCCGCCAGGCCCAGTCGCTCACAGGCCGCCGTGTACTTCCGGCGCGCTTCCTGCTCGGCGATCTCGGCGGCCTGCCTCCCGGCGGCGAAGTGCTCGCGGTTCCTGCGCCGTGACGCGCGTCTCTGGGCCCGCAGCGCCAGACCCCCGCCCCAGAGCGAGAGTCCGAGGACGATCCCGGCCAGGCCGGCCTCGCGCAGGCCGAATCCCAGCAGGGCGGCGGCACCGAGGACGAGGGCCCCCGTTCCGCAGGCCATGAAGATCCGGACGGCGGCGGTCCCGGAGCCCTCATCGCCGCCGGCCAGTCCGTCGAGGGCGGCCAGCGAGCGCCGGTGCTGGATCAGATCTCCGGCATACTGGACGAGGGCCCGGATGGCCTCGGCGTCGATGGCCTCCCAGCGTCCCGCGGGGATCGCTCCGCCGGGAAGATCCCGCCCCGCTTCCTCGAGCCTGGCGAGAGCCTGGCTCCTCTGGCTGGCGGCCTGGTCGAGCTTGCCGCCCAGTTCCCGCAGGGTCCGGGCGTCGTTCCGGATCGGCTCCAGGACCGGCAGGGGGTCCTCGGTGAGGCGGCACGCGCCGAGGTCCGCCTCCACCTGCGTCAGTTCCTGCCGCAATCCTTCCCTTTCCTTCAGTCGGGCCGCGACCTCGGTGCGGAACCGGTCCAGGTCCTCGGGATCGCCGGGACGGACGAACTCGACCCCGGCCGGGATGGCCTGGAGTTCCCGGCGCGTCAGCTCGGCCTCCGCGGCCTTGTCCAGACGCTTCTGGACCTGCTCCAGCAGGGCGAGCCGGGTCCGGGCGCGCAGGGCCGCCTCCCGGTCCGCCGTCAGCTCGCCGAGCGCCGATTCCTCGTCCAGCAGGCCGCGGTGAGCGGCGATGATCCGGGCGATCCGGGCGTCGGCCTGGCGATATTCATCCTGCTTTCCCCGGGTCGCCGTCCCCCGGCCGCCGAAGAGCTGGTCCCGGAGCCTGACCAGGTTGACCCCGCCGCCGAGTTCCTTCATCAGGTCCTCGGCCAGACGGACGTC
>JAHJTW010000297.1 GCA_018829565.1 bacterium
CGGTCAAGCCGGTGTTCCAGAAGATGGCCCGCCTGGTCCGCGACCTGTCCAAGAAGCAGGGACGGCAGGTGGAATTCGTCATGAGCGGCGAGGACACCGAACTCGACAAGAACGTGGTGGACAAGATCGGCGATCCCCTGGTGCACATGGTCCGCAACGCCGTGGATCACGGCATCGAGGCCGACCCCAAGGAACGCGTGGCCGCCGGCAAGCCCGAGCGCGGCATGGTCCAGCTGCGGTCCTACCACAAGGGCGGCAACATCTGCATCGAGATCGAGGACGACGGCAGGGGGCTGGACAAGGAGGCCATCCAGGCCAAGGCCATCAGCCGCGGCCTGATCCGCGAAGGGGAACCCCTGACCGACCGCGAGATCTTCAACCTCATCTTCGAGCCGGGTTTCTCCACGGCCAAGCAGGTCACGGAGATCTCGGGTCGCGGGGTGGGCATGGACGTCGTGCGCCGCGGCATCGAGGAACTGAGGGGGACGGTGGACATCAGCTCCACCCCGGGCAAGGGCTCGGTCTTCAGCATCCGGCTGCCCCTGACCCTGGCCATCATCGAGGGCATGGTGGTGATGGTCGGCGGGGAGCACTACATCATCCCGACCCTGGCCGTGGTCCGGCTGATCCGGCCCAGGCCCCAGGACATCACCTACGTGTTCGACCGCGGCGAGATGCTGGCCTTCGAGGGCCAGCACCTGCCCCTGTTCCGGTTGAGCAACCTGTTCAGCGTGAGCGAGGTGCGGGAGCGGCCCGAAGATGCGGTCGTCGTGGTGGTCGAAGACGAGGGTCGCAAGATCGGCCTGCTGGCCGACGAACTGCTGGGCCAGCAGTCCATCGTGATCAAGAGCCTCGGCGAAAGGCTCCAGGGGACCGACGGCGTGGCCGGCGGGGCGATCATGTCCGACGGCAACGTGGCCCTGATCCTGGACATCGCCGGGATCGTGCGGGTGGCTCACGCGGTGGATACGACCCGCCGCCTGGGGCTCCCCCCGGCGGCCGTTTTGGAAGCGGCGGCCCCGGCTCCCGAGGCCGTCCCGGCCGTCTAGTCGCGAATGGATCGAAACGGGAACATCCCCGGATTTGAACGGGCGCGGAGGCGCCGAATCGGAGGTTCATGATGGCAGTCGAGAGCGCAGTCGCCAGGATCGCCCAGGCGGGAAAGTACCTGTCGTTCAAGCTGGGAGGCGAGGAGTACGGGCTGGAGATCCTCAAGGTCCAGGAGATCAACGGGATGATGGGCATCACCAGGGTGCCCCGGACTCCGGAATTCGTGCGGGGCGTCATCAACCTCAGGGGCCGGGTGATCCCCATCGTGAGCCTGAGGTCCAAGTTCCGCATGCCCCAGATCGAGGACACGGAGAAGACCTGCATCATCGTGGTCCAGGTCCGGCACGGCGACTCGGAGATCACCATGGGCATCATCGTGGACGAGGTCTCCGAGGTCCTGAACATCTCCGAGGGCCAGATCGAAGGCCCGCCCAGCTTCGGCGGAGGCATGGAGGACGCGGACTACATCACCGGCATGGGCAAGCTCGAGGACCATGTGGTCATCCTGCTGGATCTGGACGCCGTGCTCAGCGGTGAGGAAATGGAAGGCATCGCCCAGGTCGCCCAGTAGGGGCGGAGGGCGCCAATGCGAAGAGGATGGGCGTGATTCTATTGGGTGGGAACCGGGCGGCAACGGGGAATTCGGGTATGGCGATCCGGGGCATCGACCCGCGCCAGTTCGAATTCATCAGGAAGCTGCTCTACCAGCAGACCGGGATCGTGTTGACCGAGCGCAAGCGGGCCCTGGTGGAGTCGCGCATCACCCAGCGTCTGCGGGTGCTCGGGCTGGCGGATTTCGCTTCCTACCTGGAGTATCTGCGCCGGGACGCCGGCGGCGAGGAACTCGTCCATCTCATCGATGTGATCTCGACCAACGTGACCCATTTCTTCCGGGAGGCCGACCACTTCCGGATGATCAAGGGGCTCACGGAGCAATGGCTGGATCAGGGAACGGACCGGCTCCGGTTCTGGTCGGCCGCCTGCTCGACCGGCGAGGAGCCCTATTCCCTGGCGATGACGCTGCAGCCCTTCCTGGCCCGGGCCGGCACGGACATCAGGATCCTGGCCACGGACATCAGCACCAGGGTCCTGGCCCACGCGAGGGCGGGGGTTTTCGACGCCGAAAGGCTGGAAACGGTGCCCGAATCCCTGCGCCGGCGCCATTTCAACCGGGATTCGGGGAGCGAGGGGGACCGCTTCGCGGTCACCGAGGATCTCAAACGGCTGGTGATGTTCCACCGGCTCAACTTCACACGGATGCCATATCCCATCAGGGGTTCCTTCGACCTGATCATGTGCCGGAACGCCATGATCTACTTCGACCGGACCCTGCGCGAGAAGATGGTGGAGGAGTTCGCGCGATTGCTGAAACCGGGCGGCTTCCTGATGGTGGGACATGCGGAGACCCTCATCGGCATGGAGAAGTCATTCAGGACGGTCCGTCCCTCCGTTTATCAACGTACCAGTACTGGAGAGAACGGTTGAGCACCTTGACGACAACCCAGAGGACGCTGGTCCGTCCGCGGCACACCCTCATGGTCGACATCAGCGACATGAAGGTGAGCCGGGATCCGGACGACGTCCTGGTGACCTACTCCCTGGGGTCCTGCGTGGGCCTGACCCTGTACGATCCGGTGGCGGTGGTGGGGGGCATGATCCATTGCATGCTGCCCATGTCCAAGATCGATCCGGACAAGGCCAGGCTGAGGCCCTACATGTTCGTCGATACCGGGGTGGCGACCATGCTGGGCGAGCTCTACGCCATGGGGGCGCAGCGCCAGAACCTCATCGCCAAGGTGGCGGGTGCAGGTTCCCCGCTGGGCCGGGAGGAGACCTTCCGCATCGGTCAGCGCAACTACACGATCCTTCGCAAGTTCCTGTGGAAGAACAACATCCTCATCGACAAGGAGGATGTCGGGGGCAGCAAGGCCCGCACGCTCTACCTCTACATGGCGGACGGCCGCACCACGGTCAAATCGGAGGGAAAGGAGGTGGAGTTGTGACGGACAAGAAGAACATCCTGGCCAAGGTCAAGAACGTTCCCTCGTTGCCGTCGGTGGTCATCAAGCTGCGGCAATACCTCAACGATCCGGACGTGAGCTTCGACCAGCTGGCCAAGGTCATCGAATACGATCCCGGTCTGACGGCGAACGTCCTGCAGCTGGCAAACTCCGCCTATTTCGGCTGGTCGCGCACGATCAAGACGGTCAAGGAAGCCATCACCCGACTGGGCACCAACCGGATCTTCCAGATGGTGCTCTGCATGTCGGTGGCCCCCCTGGTCCGCAAGCCCATCCGGGGCTACGACCTCGATTCCACCGATCTGTGGGAGCATTCCATCGCCACGGCCATCTGCGCGGAGCAGCTGGCCCAGGCCCTCGCGCTCCGGGACGTCGAGGAGGCCTTCACCGCCGGCCTGCTGCACGACATGGGCAAGATCGTGCTGGGGACCTTCATCGAGGTCGACGACGAGCCCATCAAGGAGATCGTCGAGAAGGACCACCTGTCCTTCAACGAGGCCGAGATGATGGTGCTGGGAATCGACCACGCCGAGGTGGCCGGCGAGCTGCTGAGGGCCTGGAACCTGCCGGACGAGGTGGTCGCCGCGGCGCGCTGGCACCACGCGCCCAGCCGGTGCGGGGAGGAGCACCAGGTCATCTGCGACCTGATCCACGTGGCCGACGTGCTCTGCCTGAACATGGGGTGGGGGCTCGGGGTGGACGGACTCCAGTACCGCTACGACGAACGGTCCGGGTCGAGGCTCGGCATGAAATCCCAGACCGCAGAGGCGGTCATGAGCCGGGTCATGCTCGGCGTCGATGATCTCAGGACCCTGTTCCAGCCAAAGAG
The DNA here is from genome assembly GCA_018829565.1 of bacterium. GTDB lineage: Bacteria > Krumholzibacteriota > Krumholzibacteriia > LZORAL124-64-63 > LZORAL124-64-63 > JAHJTW01. The sequence goes on from JAHJTW010000297.1 coordinate 3,901, forward strand.
AGAGGGTGAGCCAAATGGCGTTCAATATTCTCATCGTTGACGACTCGGCCACGGTTCGGGCGGTCATCAGCAAGGCCCTGAAGCTGGCCGAGGTTCCCATCAACGAGCTCTACCAGGCCGGCAACGGCCGGGAAGCCCTGGACGCCCTTCAGAAGGACTGGATCGACCTGGTGTTCTGCGACATCAGCATGCCCGTCATGGACGGGGAACAGCTGGTGGAGGCCATGAAGGCGAACGGGATGATCGAGACCATTCCGGTGGTGATCGTCTCCTCGGCCGGCAGCGAGCCGCGGGTCGCCCGTCTCAAGGAAAACGGAGTGCGCGACTACATCCAGAAACCGTTCACTCCCGAACGGATCCGGGAAGTCGTGGACCAGGTCATGGGAGCGGTTGGACATGCATAGCGACAAGCAGGACGCACTCTGCACGACCTTCCTCGAGGTGGTGGAGCACCTGACCTTCATGTTCGGGGAGATCGTGTCCAAGCAGGAGATGCCGCTGGGCGGCCGGGATTTCACGCTGGCCCGGATGTCCTTCGCCGGCGACCTGGCGGGCAGACTGGCGGTGGCCGTCCCCGCGGACATCAAGGGGGAGATCGCCGCCAACATCCTGGGTCTGGACCCGGACGACCTCCAGTGCCGGACCATGATGGACGACGCCCTGGCCGAGATGCTCAACGTGGTCTGCGGACACGTCATCATGGCGCTCGCCGGCGCCGAGGCGGATTTCAAGCTGGTGACCCCCGAGACCCTGGACCTCGCCGCGGAGAACGTGGCCTCCATGGTGGCCAGCGACGATTTCGTGGGATTCATGCTGGATGATAATCCGGTGTTCCTCGGCCTCAGTCTGGAGGATTGATGTGAAGCCCATCCGGGTCCTCATCGTCGACGATTCCCCCACCGTGAGGGCCCTCATCAAGCGGGGTCTGTCGGGCGCCGAGGGCATCGAGGTGGTCGGGGTCGCCCCCAACCCCTACGTGGCGCGGGACATGATCGTCCAGGATCCCCCCGACGTGGTCACGCTCGACCTGGAGATGCCGCGCATGGACGGGCTGACGTTCCTGCGCAAGCTCA
>JAHJTW010000352.1 GCA_018829565.1 bacterium
GACGCGGGTGTGGACACCCTCATCCTGGGCTGCACGCACTACCCGCTGCTGAAGGCGGAGATCTCCGAGTACATGGGGCCCGCAGCGGTGCTGGTGGATTCGGCCGAGGCCCTGGCCGCCGCCGCCGAGGGGACGCTGGCCGACCTGGGCCTGCGCCGCCGCGACGGCGACCCCGCGGCGGGCGCGGGAAAGAACCCGCCCGAGGGCGCGCTGTCCTTCTACCTGAGCGATATTCCCTGGAAATTCGCCGAGATCGGTGCCAGGTTCCTGGGCAAACCCATCAACAACGTCGAGACCGTCGGCCTGGACGCCATGGAAGAGGCCGGCCGCCTGGTCCTGAAGGGATGACACGTGACTGAACGCGCCGAAGGCCGCGGGCCGCACATGCTGCGGCCCACCACGCTGACCCGGGACTACCTGCCCCACGCCGAGGGCTCGTGCCTGATCGAGATGGGCAACACCCACGTGGTGTGCACCGCCAGCATCTCCAACGGGGTGCCCCGCTGGCTGAAGGGGGGAGGGCAGGGCTGGATCACCGCCGAGTACGGGATGCTGCCGCGCAGCACGTCCGAACGGATGCGCCGCGAGGCGGCCGGCGGCGGGGGCCAGGGCGGCCGCACCATGGAGATCCAGCGGCTGATCGGCCGCACCCTCCGTTCGGTCACCGACATGAACGCCCTGGGCGATCTGACCATCACCCTGGACTGCGACGTGATCCGGGCCGACGGCGGCACGCGCTGCGCCTCGATCAACGGCGCGGCGGTCGCGCTGTACGACGCCCTGGGGCGCCTGAACCTGCGGAAGCATCCCATGCGGATGATGGTCGGGGCGATCAGCCTGGGCATCGTCGGGGGCGAGGTGCTGATCGACCTGGACTACAAGGAGGACTCGACGGCCGAGACCGACATGAACCTGGTCATGGCCGAGGGCGGCGGGCTGATCGAGATCCAGGGCACGGCCGAGCAGCGGCCCTTCCAGCGGGAGCAGCTGGAACAGATGCTCAACCTGGGGACCGCGGCCATCGCCAAGATCAACGGGCTCCAGCGAAAGGTCCTGTCGGCGTGATGAACAAGTCCGGACGCAAGGTCGTGGTCGCCAGCCGCAACCGCGACAAGGTGCGCGAGCTGCAGCAGCTGCTCGAGGGCACCCCCTTCACCGTGCTCAGCGCTGGAGACTTCCCCGGCCTGCCCGACGTGATCGAGGACGGCACCACCATCCTGGGCAACGCCACGCGCAAGGCCATGGTCACCGCCGCGTTCACCGGGGAGATCGCCCTGGCCGACGACACCAGCCTGCAGGTGCGCGAGCTGAACGGCTGGCCGGACACCTTCGCGGCCCGGTTCTCCGGCCCGGGGGCGACCTACGCCAGCAACGCCCGGTTGCTGCTGGAGCTGATGGAGCCGGCGCCCGACGGCGTGCGCAACGCCAGGTTCGCCTCGTGCTGCGTGTGGATCGATCCGCGGCCGGCGCCCCGCGACACCAGGCTGAAGCCGGGGGCCTACGAGGTCCTCAGCCCCGCCCGGCGGCGCTGGGTGCTCAACCCCTGGTCGGGCACGCGGCCCTTCCACCCGCACACCGCAGGCACCGAGGCGGAGTGGGACTACTGGAACACCCTGGTCGACCGCCGGGCCGAGTGGGCGAAGTACACCACGGCCATGCTGAGCGACTCGACCAGCTTCGGGGGGCATGACCGGGCGCGCCTGCGCGGCATCGCCGAGGGGCTGCTGGCCGGCTGCCCGGACAGCCCGCTGTTCACGGGCGGGGACGAGCCGAAGAGCGGGTCGGCCATGAGGCTGCCCGATCCGCGCATCTGGACGGCCCGGGGTCCGGGGGAGGATAACCCGGCGCCCGGCCCCTTCCATCCGTCCGGCCTGCCTGCCGATGCCCCCGGCAAGGAGCACAACCAGGAGCTGTGGCTGGAACTGTCGGCCGAGGGCAAGCTGCTGGGCGAGATCACCCGGCAACCGGTGGGCGGGGGCGGATTCGGGTACGACCCGGTGTTCCGGCCGATCGGCTCGCAGCAGACCCTGGCCGAGATCGAGCCGGAGGCCAAGCACCGCATCAGCCACCGGGGCAAGGCGCTCAGGAGGCTGCTGGGGGCGGTCCGCCAGGCGTACGGCCTGTGACCGGATGTCGCCGGGGCGGGTGATCCTGTCCCGGGGCGGCAGCGGGGATTGACAGGTCCGGAGGCGGGAATTGACAACGCCCCGGTCCGGGGTGACCTTATCTGGCCCGCAGCCCCCTGACAGGGGCGCACTTGCGGGGGGACCGCGGCCCGGTGGCCGGAGGGTCCGGATCGTGCCCAGGTCGGGGCGTGGCGCAGCCCGGTAGCGCATCTGCTTTGGGAGCAGAGGGTCGCAGGTTCGAATCCTGTCGCCCCGACCAGCCGCCCGATCGTGCTTGCGAACAGGGTCTTGACACGTCGGGTTCCTGTGGCCATTATTCGCGTCCGCCCGCGGGACCGGTCGATCTCGGCCCGGTGGGCTGCGGGCTGACGCCGGCCTTCAGGCGCGCCCGTAGCTCAGTTGGATAGAGCAGCGGACTTCTAATCCGCAGGCCGCAGGTTCGAATCCTGCCGGGCGTGCCAAAACGCAAGATCTGGTGGTGGCTGTAGCTCAGCTGGCAGAGCCCCTGGTTGTGGTCCAGGTGGTCGTGGGTTCGAATCCCATCAGCCACCCCATTTTTTTCAGTCCGCATTCCCCGCGCGTTCTGGTATGGTGTCCTCCCGACCATTCGACCTGGACGATTCCGGTCAGACCTGCCGCAGGCAGGCTTGACCGCAGACGTGCCTTCGCCCGTCACCGGAGCGGTTGGGAATACACACGAGGGAGGGGCCGGGCCCGCGCCCGCTGCGCCCCGCGACGCCAAGGAGGAACCATGGCCAGCGTCAACAAGGTGATCATCATCGGCAATCTGGGCCGCGACCCGGAGATCAAGTACACCCAGAGCAACGTGCCGGTGGCCAACTTCTCGGTCGCCACCAGCGAGAGCTGGAAGGACAAGAACAGCGGCGAATGGCAGGAGAAGACCGAATGGCACCGCGTGGTGGCCTGGCGGCACCTGGCCGAGCGGGCCGAGCGGTACCTGAAGAAGGGCAAGCAGGTCTACGTCGAGGGCCGGCTGGAGACCCGCAAGTGGACGGGCCAGGACGGCCAGGACCGCTACACCACCGAGATCATCGCCAACCAGATGATGCTGCTGGGCCGGCGCGAGGAAGGCGACGACGGCGGGCCCGGCGGGGGATCTGGCGGGGGTTCGGACGGAGGGCGGGAGTTCAGTCCGCCGCCGATGGATCACTCCGGGCCGGAAGAGGATGACGATCTGCCGTTCTGACCTTCAGGCCTTGAAAACACAGACCCCTTGCCCCGGCTTCGGAAGTCGGCCCTTCGGGCCTCCACTCGCCGGGACAAGGGGTCTGTGATTTCAAGGGGCGGAAGGGACCGGCAGTTCGTCATCCCTGCCGGGTAGGTTGGTGGTTGAAATTTCCCATTTAGATGATATGATTTGATATCGGCCCGGTGAACCGTGGAGGAGACCCCTGGATATCTTCGGATTGACGGGGGACCAGGGGTTCCATCGGGCCTTTTCATGCGATGGCCCCGGTCAAGCTCGGAAGTCGGTCCTTCGGGCCTCCACTCGCTTGACCGGGGCCATCGCATGAAAAGGACCCGATGGATCGCTAGGCTCTCGTCTGGCACCACCTGTAGAGGTTACAGGAGTCGCATCGAGGGGCGCGGGCCTTGCAGGTCTTGCGGCCGTGGTCGATGATCAGGTGGGCGAAGTCCCGCCAGTCCTCCCGGGGAATGCACTCGTTCAGCTGCTTCTCGATCTTCACCGGGTCGGTCTGGTCGGTCAGGCCGAGCTTCTTCGTGATGCGTCCCACGTGGGTGTCCACCACCACCCCGTCGGGGTTGTCGTAGACCTCGCCCAGGACGACGTTGGCGGTCTTGCGGCCGCAGCCGGGCACCTTGACCATGGCGGCCATGTCGTTGGGCACCTCGCCGCCGTGGCGCTCGAGCAGGGCGCGGGCGGCGCCCTGGAGGCTCCTGGCCTTGTTGCGGTAGAAGCCGGTGCTGCGGATGGCCTCCTCGATCTCCTCGACAGGGGCCTCGGCGAAGTCCTTCACCGTGGGGAACTGCCGGAACAGGCCGGGGGTGACCATGTTCACCCGGACGTCGGTGCACTGGGCGGACAGGATGGTGGCCACCAGCAGCTGCCAGGCGCCGAGGGGGCCCGTGCCGTGGTCGAGGCTGCACCGGCTGTCGGGGAACTCCTCGCGCAGGGCGGCGATGATCGCGACGGCGCGCTTCTTCCGGGTGGCGAGGGTGGCCAAGGGCTTGTCCTGGGGGGTGGATCGGGGCATGGAGACGCTGGTCCTTCGGGTTGGAGGGAGTCCTGGGGATTAGGGGGCGCCATTCCTTGACACGGGGAGGCGGGGGTGCTAATTTTCGCCTCCCGTCATGGCCAACCGGCGCGGTTCCATGAGTTTTCCAATTTAACCGCGTCCGGCTCCGACGGCTACATCGCAGATTCATGGTGCGCCGCTAGCTCAATTGGCAGAGCAACTGACTCTTAATCAGTAGGTTCGGGGTTCGATTCCCTGGCGGCGTACCAAATATAATAAAAGGACTTACGGCGATTGTCGTGAGTCCTTTTTCTTTTGGGAGACGGGTGGAGCTTCCTTCAAAACGTAGCAAAGCAATACGGTCCGAAATCGACTAGAAGAACATATCCGAGGCTCTGCGCGAGGTGGGCCCGGGATGGCAGTAGGCTAAAAGGCCTTGGTACTGAGCCGCGATTGTGGCAAAGTAGGAGATGTTCAATGGTATCTCGCGTGACCCACAGTCGCTCAAGCGAACGGGCACCGGATAGCGAACAGACCTTCAAGCTAATGCGTAGAATTAAGGGTTTTAAACTATGTCAATCGAATTGATTTCTACTGGTGGCCCTCACCGAGATATCGACGTTCAAGTGGCCTTTCAGGGCGGTGGGGCTCGACTGGTCAGCCTGCTAATGGCAGTAGAGGTTTTGGCAGATTTAGAGGGTTTGGGCCACATCCGGGTAACTCGAGCTGCGGGCACTTCTGCTGGGGCAATTGCAGCGGCCCTTTTTGTAGCTGGCGCGAAAATGGATTCGGTGCGATCAATCCTAAGAGACTACGACCTGAATAAACTTTTACCACGCGGCTCTCGAAACAAACAGAACATCTCCACTCGCGATCCAATGGAGCCGATAAAAGGGCAATCCGACCAAGACGCAAGCGAGCCCGAGGCCGGAGGTCATTCAGTAGGCGTAAGCAAGACCGATGTACGCAGGGATTCTGAACAAGACCGTTTTTCCCGCATACCGGGAGTGAAGTATCTCAAGGGGGCAAAGATCGCGTGGCAGAACCGACATTTGTGGCGCCCGATTCTTGAAGGCCGCCCGCTCGTCCGAGACAGACAGCTTATCGAACTTGTGACCAAGCTTCTGAAAACGTCAGAACGACTAGAGTGCGATGGATGGAGAGATCTGTCGTTCAGAAGAGTAGTTGGAGATAGAGATGGATTGTTCGTAGTTACTGCAGATGTCCTGGGGCGTAGGGAGCACTTCCAATTTGGTCCAGATGACAACGTTCCACAGCGGGTAGTCGATTCGGCGAGAATTCCGTTTTTGTATGGGAATGCCCATTACGATCGGCATAGTCACCAATATTTTGATGGTGGTCTCACGGCAAACCTACCTGTTGAGATATTGGAGCCGGAGATCGACAAGTACGGGCCGGTTCTTGCATTCAGCTTTGAACCCGTAGCCTACGACTACTCGCCGCCACAGTCGCCATGGGACTTGGCTCGTTCGCTTATTGAAACGACAATTGAAGCAGCGGTTTCTAAAGCATCGAGGATTGAACGACGCCAAGTTTACGTGATTAAGCTACCGTCGCTTGTGTCGGGAACTCTAGCGTTTTCGGAAGCTCAAGAGCAACTGTCAGCCCCGTTTGACCTCAAGTCGCTCGAAAGAATCAAGAAGGAGCTACTTGAGATTCGGCTACCGGTTGGACGGGAGCACTATAACTTCATTAACGATTATAAGCGATCTCGGCGAGCCGTTTCTGGACATGAGAGTGATACTTTTCTTAAGGTGTTGGTTGACTATCCGGCCGATCAAACGTGTAGGCTGGCGCAAATTGATATCATCGACAAGATTGAATCTGTCTCGGGCAAAATGGGTCAGGGGTTCGCGGGTCGTGGAAATATCGACGTTGCGTTTCGTTCTGATCTTGGCGTGTCAGTACCTGCCGTATATCCCTTCCCTTTCTTGCTGACCAGAGCGCGAAGAGGCATATGGGGTGTTGTTCCTATAGGGGAGCACTCTGCAATTGCTTCTATCGTTCATCCTGACAATCAAATGGCCTATGAGATATTGAAAAGAGCGGAGTGGAATCCGGAGAAGAGCAAGGTGAAGAGCGTATGGCTTGATGAATTGTCTTATTACTCGGACCAGGGGGAACTGCGTTTCCTTCTTGCCGATGGATATATTGCTCAAGAGATATTTCCGGAGATGCTAATTGATGTTGGAGGCACGCTTGATCCACTTAAGTTTTACAGCAATAGCGGAGGTTCTGGTTCTCCAGCTAGAGTTTCGTTTCTCAACTCTATGCCAAACATGGCTGATCGTCAAGAGTTCTTGTCCTTCCCGCCGGTTTCCCCTCCGAGCGATTTTTCTGCGAAAACTGACATTATCTTAACCGATTTAGCGACTGCAAGGGGGACTGTCGAGGCTCTTCAACATGATGGCATGGAGATTATCCCTGTTCCGCATTCCCTCGACATACCAGTGGGTATTGGGTTTACTATGCTGGCAGGCGCGATATTCGAAGATAGGTCGCGGTGGAAGGTGTTTGCCGGATTTGCGCGTAAAGCATACAAACCTCTTGAGGCGTTCATGCTTCAAAATGGGATAAGGCTGTATGCGGAGCGGGGCGAAGAACAGTTGGAGGTGCTAAATGGATAACGGTAGAATTGTTGAACTGAATCGGCGACCGAATTGGTTGGCAATGGTAGCTCTTGTTGTGGCTATTGGAGCACTTGGTGTCGTTTGGTTTCGCTCCGACGGCGGCCAAACTATCCAGCCTACGCCAACTCGCGATGTGGCGTCTTTTTTAGAAGGGAACGAACTGCACGTAGGTTATGGGGGCTTCCCCCCATATACAGTCGTCAATGTCGATGATCTTCAAAAACCAACTGGCTTCTCTGTTGCGCTGGTTGAAGAAATGGCGCGCCGTGCCACGCCTCCGATTCAAGTAGTGTGGCATCAATTCAATTGGGAGACCCTTAAAGCGGATCTCGAAGCCGGAACATTCGATTTTATTGCAGACCCGGTATACGTAACTATTGAGAGATCGAAGGTCCTCGATTTTTCTATACCTTATTCGTTCTTTGGTATTGGGGCCGCAGTGGTAAGAGCTGATGATGATCGCTTTCGCGAGTTTGATGACTTAAACCGATCAGATATTACTATTTCTGTGGCGGAAGGATGGACGACGACAGAGTACGCTAGGCGCCGTCTCGATAAGCCGAAGTTTGAGCCTGTCAGTGTGACTGGTAGCGCTACAACTCAACTTGATGACGTCCGTTTTGGCCGAGCTGATGTCGCCTTGAACGATGTCGTTACGGTCGCCGGTTACGTTGCCGAGCACAAGGATGTAAAGGCCTTGTGGCTCGAATCACCACCGTCGCGAGTGGCTGGAGCGTTTGCTGTGAGGGCTGGTGAGTTCGATTTGGTGCAGTTTTTGAACGAGGGGTTAACTGTCTTGATTGCCGACGGTACTCTGCAGTTGGAAGATGCGAAATGGAAGACGGTTGCAGAGCTGCCTGTTCCTTGTACCGTCCCAGGTCGTGGTATTGAGGATGCGGCGGGTAGATGATGAGTGGATATGATTGGGATTTCTCGTTCTTGACGCCGTATATTGGCGCCCTTGCGCGTGGCGTCTGCGTCACTATCTGGATTGCGTGTGCATCGTTCGTTGTCGGTACAGTAATCGGAACCCTAGCTTCAGCATTTCTACCCCGAACCAAGTTCGGGAACGCAATGTTGTTGATCAATGATGCAGTGCGGGCTGTCCCGATTCTTGTTTTGCTGTTTATGGTATATTACTTTCCTTGGAAAATGGCATTCGGCATAAAGCCATTGGGGCCAATTGTAGCCTCCATAGTTGCATTCACAATAGCTCAAGCAGCTTATACGGTGGACTTGGCAGTTGGGGCGCTGAGAGGACTTCCAACCAGGGCTTGGGAAACTGGAGCATCCCTTGGGTTATCAAGCACCGAGATCTGGAGAAAGGTCTTAGCGCCGTCTGTCATACGGCTAATGTTGCCTGCCCAAATGGCCTTTTTTATTGGGATTATCCGTTTGACGAGCATAACCTCTGTTATCGGTGCACCAGATGTTGTTTTTGTTGCCCAAACCACAGGCAACCAAAGCTACAGAGCCATTGAGGCATGGCTTGTGGTTGGACTGATCTACATTCTCTTGGTTACGCCCGTTACGGTTCTTGCTCGTAGGTTAGATCAATCAGATTGGGTGAAGCGGCGATGGTAGGACTTGATATTCAAGGTTTAGTCGTACGCAGAGGAAGCGCGAACATCTTGGATGGAGTCGACTTACACATCCCCTGTGGTGGGACGGTTGTTGTCGTAGGTGAAAGTGGGGCAGGAAAGACTACTTTGCTAAAAGCTATCGACTTGCTGATATCTCCTGCCGAGGGCGTTATGTCGATTAATGGTCTGAAGTACTGGGAGGGCCAGCGAGTCCTTGTGCGCCCCGAGGCTATTCGGGGCGATATCGGCTTTGTTTTCCAAGAAATCAACCTTGTTCCTCATCTAACGGCTCTCGAAAACATTGAACTGCGGGCTAAGGTTATAGCGGGTAGGTCAAGAGTGAGCGCGGAAATGAGTGATCTATTGTCTGCTCTGGACCTAGTAGGAAAAGAACAGAGGTATCCAGACGAGCTATCTGGGGGCGAAGCTCAGAGGGTTGCCATAGCGCGAGCGTTGGTTTCGGCTCCCCGGTTGCTCCTGCTTGATGAGATCACATCGGCATTGGACGTGCTAAATCAAGAAAGAGTTTTAGCATCGCTTAAGAAGGCGCGGGAACTATACCCTGAGATCTCTTTGTTGGCCGTAACTCACTTGTCGTCGTTTTCGGAATCAATTGGTGGGCGAATTCTACGCCTAGAAGCAGGCAGATTATTTGACTGATAACGAGAGCAGCATACCCTCACGGGTGCCGGACAGGTCCGCGGCGGTTGCTTCTTGGGAAGCGACCGAGTTCGCAAGGTATCAGCGGACGCATGTATTTGAATGCATGCGTGAATGGTCGGCTGAGCATGTTTCGCGAGGTATCGTAGATCTCGGTTGCGGTTCCGGTCGGTTTCTAGAACTTTTTATCAAGGAGGTTGATTGGCAGATTGACTATCTTGCTCTGGTTGACTTGGATTCTTCGCTCGTGGATCAAGCGATGGCGCGATTTCGTCGGTACAATTCGGTTGATGGAGTTTGCACAGATTTTCGAGACCTTGATGGGTTGGATAAAGTGCTGGAAAGAACGGATTTGGTCATCGGCGTTTGCTCTTTTCATCACTTGCATTGGGATGACAAAACCCGATTTTTTAGTGAAATCCTCGCACGTGGACAGAGGGTGCTAGTTGGCGAACTTGATGGCGATCATGACGTTTACGAGCAAGGCCACCCAAACCTAGTGGCTTCGTGCGAAAGGTTTTATTCTGGTTTGAGGAATGCAATTCGTTTTGAGTCATCCTTTGAAACGATCAATAGGGGATTGCTAATTCCTGAAGAACGGTCCATTCTAGAAAATGATCTAAAAGAGCGGGGCGAGTACCATCTGTCATTGAGAAATTGGATTGAACTGTTACGTGCTTCCGGTGCGCGTACGATTTTGAATAGCCGACGTACTCTTAGCCTTGGGGCGCCAGATTCTCTGGCGCTATTGGCTTGCTAGCGCTAAAGTGTAAGCGATCAATCACCGCCGTATTGACGTGCCCTCTGGCAGAGAGGCCGGGATGGGATTGGCCCGAGACTGTCAACTAAACTGTGTAAACAGCTCCTCATGATCTAGGCCGGGATCCTTCCCTCGAACACGATCGAGAAGAAATTCAGGGCCTGCTCGGCGGCCTCCACGGTCGCAGCCTGGTAGATCTTCTTCAGGTCCTTCAGAACCGTCCGCTTGAACGTAAGCGATCAATCAGCGCCGTATTGACGAACCCTCGGGCAGGGAGGCTGGGATTGGATTGTCCCCGAACTTCTGTTTCCAGAGTCGCGGCGTCAGTTCGCTGACCTTGGCCGCGGGGTGGGTGTCCAGGCGCTGCAGGACATCGACCAGGTAGGTGAATGGGTCGATCCCGTGCAGCACACAGGTCGAGATCAGGCTCTGGGTGACACCGGTGTACTTCGCCCCGACTTCCGTCCAGCAGAACATCCAGTTCTTCCTGCCGATGGCAATGGGCCGGATCTGCCTTTCCAGATGGTTGGTGTCCAGAGGAACCGCAGGGTCTTCAAGGAACACCTTCAACGCCTGTTCGCGATCCAGGGCGTAGGCCGCCGCCTTAGCAAATGGGTTCGTCGGCAGCAACGCCTGCTCGGCCTGCAACTTCCGCAACCACGCGAACAAGTCCTCCACGAGGGGCTTGCAATGCACGGCCCGTCTGGCGAGATGCTTGTCCGGAGCAAGGGACCGCAGCTTCTGTTCTGCCTCGTACAGGGCTGCAATCCGGTCCAGGGCCTGGACCGCGAACTCCCGGTCGCTGGCCAGGGCCTTCTCGAACCCACGCCGGGCATGGACCCAGCAGGCGGCATGGCGCACAGCCTGGTTCCGGGCCGCGTACTTGTCGTAGGCATCGTAACCGTCGGTCACCAGGGTGCCCGAGAATCCGGACAACAGGTCGTTGACCACGGTGTGGGCGCGGCTGGGCGCGAAGTGGAACGCCACCTCGTCCTGGTCGCCGTAAAGTGGCCAGAAATAGGCCGTGGACATCCGGCCTTTGCCCGGCGGCTTGTTCTTCTTGCGACCCGCCTTGATCGGAGTCTCGTCCATGGCCAGGACGTCGCTTGAAAGAACCGACCGCAACTGGGCTTCGTAGACCGGAACCAGAAGATCACAGGTCCGATGGACCCAGTTGGTCAGCGACCCCCGACCGATATGCACCCCGCAGGCGGCCATACGCTGGTGCTGGCGGTATAAGGGAAGATGGTAGCGGAACTTGTCCACCAGGAGGCCGGCCAGCAGGCTGACGTCCGCGAAACTGCGGTGAAACACCGTCCACAGCGGCAGGGCGCAGACGATCTCGTCCTCGATAGCTTCGCCTCCGGCCTTTTTCTTGTAAACGGGCCGGACGATCTCTTTGATGAAGTACACACCCGGAGTCTGGGCCAGCAGACGGTCGGTCTTCTCGCCGATCTTCTCCCAGTTCTCGATCTCATCTTCGGCGATGCCGCAGGGAAGCTCGATCCGTTGCACGGGGACCGACTCATCGAACCTGAGATCGCCTTCGTCGGGGGTGCCGGAGTGTGCGACTCGGCGGCGGTGGGCGGGAACTTCGATCGCAGAGGCTTCGGGGGCCTCGGAGACGGCCATCTCGCCGAGGGTCAGCTGACGGCTCTGGTCCAAAGGAATGTGCCGTTCGCTCTTGGCGCCAAACAGCTGGCGCTTCAGCCAGTCCAGCTGCTGCCGGACCTCTTCATACTTCTGCTCGAGGCTGACGTGAAGGCGGGTAATGTCCTGGTGGAAGACGAGCAACGAGACGATCTCTTGCTGTGTCATGGATGCTGCGCGCTCTTCGTTGCTCATGGATCATGTTTATCACGAACACGACCTTTTGCCAAGAGTAATACCATCGAGGATGAGCCGAAATTGCTCGTCGCTGATCTGCTGGGTCTCGTCCTGCCCGGGAATGGCGAAGCGGCCACGTTCGAGCCGCTTGGCGAACAGGGCGAACCCGGTCCGATCCCAGTAGACGAGCTTCGGGTAGTTGCCGCGGCGGTTGACGAAAACGAAAAGGCTGCCCGAAAGCGGATCTTCCTGCAGATGGTTGCGAACCAACCCGACCAGGCCATCGAAGCTCTTGCGCATGTCCACGGGCCGGCGCCAGATGAGGATCCGAGGCAGGGGGCGACGGGAGAAGATC
>JAHJTW010000298.1 GCA_018829565.1 bacterium
CAGACGTACTCCGGCGGCACGGTCACTCTGTACCAGGATGCGGCGACGGCCGCGGACTTCGGCGCCCTGTCGACCTTCACGGACGGGACGGCGATCCTGATCGGGACGATCACCACGCTGAACCGGACGCTGTTCACCTCGACCCTGGGGTCGGTGCTGGGTTCGGTGGACTGGACCGGCGGGACCCGCCTGGACGACATCGCTCCCTGGGACCAGGATGGCTGGGCGTTCCTGAGCGGCCTGACCAACCGGGTGGACTCGGTGGTGCCGGGATTCGACGAGGCCTGGGACGGGAAGATCGAGCCGTCCGAGCCCATCGTCGCCGGCGAGTCGAGTTCCTGGGGTTCGGTCAAGGCCCTGTTCAACCGTTGACCGTTTCCGGTTTTCCTCGAGCCCCGGCTGGTCCGGGGCTTATTTTTTGATTCCAGGTGTTCGTATTTGGTATATCGTTGGCATCGTTGAAGTTGGCTAAAGATAAGAAAAATTCCTAATTCCATTGCATTTTCTGGCCGGCCGTGCTAGTCTCACCCTGAAATCGCCCACCAAGAAAACTCAATTCGATATATGCGACCCGCAACTCGAGTTCAGCTGGAGGGAAGATCATGAAGAAAACCTTCACCCCTTGCGCCCTGGTGAGCCTGCTGCTCGCTCTTGTTCTGGCGGTGCCGGCGCTGGGGCAGGTGTATTCCGTCGATTATCTCGGTTATGGCTGGGAGCAGGGCGGCCCCCTGAAGGCCGCCGGTGATGAACTGATCATCACGGCCACATCGACCTACGTGCATCCTGCCTTCGGGGTCGATCTCGGGACCGAGGAGTTGACCTTCTACGTTTCGGGGTTGATCAGCAACGGCCCGACGGACTTCTTCGGCAACACCCAGATCAACTACACCGGCGGCATCCTCGAGATCTACCAGGATCCCCTGATGAACGCCGACTGGGGAGTGAATCCCCCGAACGCCACCTCGCCGGGCAGCTTCCAGGAAGGCAGCCTGTTCTTCGCGGGGGCGTTCACCGCCTTCACCATGTTCTTCGATCCTTCCGGGTCCTACGGTTCGTTCGAGGGGACCCTCGACGGGGTGGCCGGCTCCATCATCGACGGGGTCTGCTCCGATTGCGTCTATACCTGGGGTGGCGCCTTCCAGACCGGTTCCGGGGCCCAGGTTCCCGAGGGGTACTGGATCCAGGTCGATGGCGTGTTCGAGATCGATGCCGCCGTATCTTCGGAAGCCGCCAGCTGGGGCTCCGTCAAAGCACTTTTCAACTAGTCCGGTAGGATTCGCCGCGACGCCCTGCGGCATGGGAGGACGGAAATGAAGAACGCAATCAAGGGAATGCTGATCGTCCTGGCGGTGGTTGCCTTGCCCCTGTCCGCCACGGCGCAACAGTTGTTCGACTTCAACGGTCAGGCCATCGTGCCTGCGGCGGTCGGCGGCACGCTGAGCATGTACAGCGTGATGTACGATCCCGCCCCGCAGACCACGCCCCTGCCGCTGGACTTCGACAACTTCGAATACACGCTGGTGGTTTCCGGAGCGATCCTCGACGTCAACGGCAATCCCCAGTCCTACGTCGGCGGCGTGCTGACGATCTACGAGGACGCTGGCACGGCGGCCGACTTCGCCAACACCGCGACCTTCACCGACGGCACGGCCATCCTGGTGGGGAGCTTCACCTCCCTCAACCGGATCGTGTTCCTGAGCACCGGTTCGGTCCAGGGCTACCTGGACTGGAACGGAGGCGCCTGGCTGAACGACATCGCGCCCGAGGATCAGACGGGCTGGGCCTTCCTGGCCGGCACCAACAGCCGCAGCCCCGAACCCGGATATTCGGAGATCTGGGACGGCAAGGTGGAGCCGCCGACGATCATCGTCGACGAGGACCTTTCCTCCTTCGGCTCGGTCAAGGCGCTGTTCAAGTAGGCGATCCTGCCTCTGCCGGACGAAACGACGGACCGCCCTTCGGGGCGGTCCGTTCATTTCCACCCAGGGGTGCGGCGCCGGCTATTCGGCAGGCAGGACCGTCACGGTGATGGTGTCCTGGACGACGTCATCCCCGGTCCCCGCCCTCGCCAGGATGGTGACCTCCGTGGCTTCGGTCACGGCGGGAGTCCGCCAGGTGGCCGACCAGATCTCCAGCCCCTCCACCACCAGCGATTCCGATCCCACCGCGAGATCGACGAAGGAAAGCGGGGCGCCTCCGAGGACGCCGGAGGCTGTCCCGGCGATGGTCACGTCGGTGTCGGCCTGGACCTCGGCTCCGTCGAGGGGGTCGGCGATGGCCACGAGCAGCTGGGAAACGGTGACGTCGATGATGGCCGTGGCGGAATCGGCGCCGGCCCACGCCCGGGCGCGCAGGACCCGCGGGGTGTCGGCGGAGAAGAGGGGGACGTTCCAGTCGTAGGACCAGATTTCCAGTCCGTCCGCGGCCACGAAACCCGCGCCGTCGCCCAGGTCCACCTTGACCGAATCGATGGGGGTCTCCCCGGCGTTGCCGCTGCCCTGGACCAGCAGAGGCACGCCACCGAGCACCACGTTGCCGTTGCGGGGGGCCAGGAAGTTGACGGAGACCGGCTGCTGGACGCGGATGACCGAGTCCGTCAGGATCCGGGAATCCGCCCAGTCGTTGCGGTACTGGGCGTAGACCGTGACTTCGCCCTCTTCCACGCCGAGGTCGATCGCGGCCGAGTCGGCATAGGCCTGCCACTGGGCGTCGCGGAAATCGGGGCTCAGGGCAAAGCGCATCACGGTGGCCACGGCTCCGGAAAGACCGATCACCGTGCTTGCGCCGGTGACGCCCGACGGCACGTCCAGCTCGAAGGTCGCATCCTGGAGCAGATCGGGGCTGACGTCCCAGTCGGTGACGGCGTTGAACCCGAAATCACCCTGGAACTCCCCGAAGATCGTCTGGGGGGCGGCGGAATCTGCGAGCTGGAAACCGACGACGGTCTCGGCCGGATCCCGCCACTCGGCGGAGGCGAGGGCCTCGGCGCTGGTGGCGAAACGCATGGCCGTGACCCCTTCGGTGTCGACGGTCAGGTCGACCAGCCGGGTGGCGACGCTTGCGGGTTTTCCGGCCACGGAGAAATCAGGTTCGAAATCCACCGTCAGGGTCTTCGAACCGACGGCGGAGGCGGAGCCGGCGGTATAACCCTTGGCGAAGATCCTGACCGTGTCGCCGTTCTGGGCGGCGGGACCGAAATCCCAGGAGATGGTCTGGGCGACACCGGGTATCACGACGGGAAAGCTCACCGCGCCGGCGAAGTCCTCGTCGGCCGCCACCACGAAACTGTCCTGCATGTTGACGGTGATCTCCACCTCCTGGTGGCGGGAGGCGACCGTCTTGCGAGCCGAATCGTTCCCCACCACGATGCGCGGCAGGGACAGGGCCGAGGCCGGAACCTGGTAGGAGAGGAGGGTGAAGTCGCCGCCCTCGTTGAAGGCCTGCACCTGGAAGAAGTGCATCCGGGTGGGGGACGGGTTGGGGTACAGGTACTGGTTGGACGGGGCGGTGGTCGCGTCGACCGTCGCCACGTATTCGTACCCCGTTCCCGAAGTGAAGCTGTGGTTCACATCGTAGGTGGTGATCCCCAGCCCCTGGGGCTGGTCCCACATCAGCAGGATGAACGTGTCGCTGGCGGTGGCGCGCAGGTTCAGAGGACCGCCGCCGTCGGGCCCCGCGGGGTCGAAGGGGTTGTCGAACTCCGGAGCGGCGGGTTTGCTCTCGCAGCCGGCGAGAACGGCGCCCAGGGCGATGGCTCCGCAGGCGAGGAAGAAGATCAGGCGGATGATCCGGCGGTCGGACATGCCAGGCTACTCCTTGGATCGGTCAAAAACTCAGACGCAAGCCGGCGTGGACCGCCGGCTGCCAGGTCGTGGCCATCGCCCGGTCCGCAGGGGCGGCTGCAGTCCGGACGGGTGTTTCGCCTGTTCCCGCGGTGACGGCGGGGAAGGAGAAGTAAGCGTCCAGGATGCTCACCAGCACGGCGCCGGCCGCAACGGCGAGGCCCGTGTTGCGCAGGGATTCCATGTCCTCCATGTCGGCATAGGCCTGGTCGGCCGCCGCCCGCAGTTCCGTCAGCCGGTCGGCGTTGATCGTCCGGTCGTACTCGTCCTGCAGCAGGAGGAAGTCGCGGCGCTCGTTGCTGCGCTGGATCTCCCCGGCCAGGGCCGCCAGGAGACCGCCGATCTCGGCGGCTGAATAGACCAGACCCCGGGTCCGGTGGCCGAGATACTGCTGGCCGAGCCCGGCGAGCAGGAGGTTGCTGCCCAGGGCCGTGCGGCGGCTCAGGGGTTGCATCCGCACCTGGATCCGCACCACGGCGCCTGGACCGTCGAGAACGATCTCCTGGCGATAGTCGACGTGCCCCGGGAGTTCGCAAAGGAGCTCGTGGCGTCCGGGCTCCAGCTCGATCGCCGCGTCCAGCGGGAAGAATCCCAGGGGACGGCCGTCGAGGATCACGGCGGCGCCCACGGGGCCGGCGAGTTCGAGAGAGGCGGCTCCGGTCGCGGAGGCCGGGCCCGGAACGGCCGGGCCCAGCAAAAGAACGACCAGCAGAATGAAAGGCGTACGCGTCATGGTGCCAGCTTTCCCGTCTTCGAACCTGTGGCTGGGGGATTCCGGCCTCGGCCGGCCCTCGACCTCGCGGTCCCCTTCCCCGGGGACGGACAAGGCGCGGTCATTATAGGACAGACCCTCGATCTTGACCCCCCAAAAAAAGGAGAGGGGTGTCCCGGGAAGTCCCTGATCGGACTGCGGTTGGGGGTCAAGCCCGGTGATAGGGCTTGCCCGCCAGGATCGTCAGGCCCCGATAGACCTGCTCCAGAAGCAAGACCCTCGCCATCTCGTGGGTCAAGGTCAAGCTGGACAGGCGCAGGAAGCGGTCGGCCCGCTCGCGGGTTCCGGGCCCCAGACCGTCGGGGCCTCCGATCACGAAGGTGACCGACCCGTGGGCTCCCAGCAGCCGGGCGAGGCTCAGGCTGTCGAGGTCTTCCCCGTGCTCGTCCAGGGCCACGACGATCCTGCTGCCCTGGTCCGAACCCAGCAGGGCGGTGATCTCCCGGTCTTCCCGGTCGGGCCGCGAATCCTTGATCTCCCTGAGTTCGAGGCGGGCCATGCCGCGAGCGCGCTGGAGGTACGCTTCCGCAAGCTGCCCCAGGTTGCGGTCCTTCATCCTGCCGACGGCGATGATCCTGATCACGGTCGAGGTTCCCTTTCCAGGGGCCAGAAGCCCCGAGATACAAGACCAAATAGATACCATTTGAATTCGCGTAACTGCATGTAAGGTAACACACCTTTCCTTATTCCGGACTTCATAATCAATCACTTCAACAAGTCCTTGACACTCTGAGGAGCGGAATATGAAATTGGCCCCGGTGGCTGTCATAAAAATGACATGTCCCCTCCGAGCCCCCGAGCGGGTTCGTTTCCCGGCCGGATCGCACCCTGCATCCGTGTCACAGAGCGGCGTCAGCCCGGGCCTGCCCGGGCGTCAACGAAATCCGGGATCCCTCTATGAATCTCCTCCTTCCCCCAGGGACCGCGACCCCCAGTCTCGTCGCCGATTACGCCACGGTCCTCATCTTCATCCTGGTCGGGTTCGTGTTCGCGGGAATCGCTCTCGGTGTGGCGAAGCTCCTGCGGCCCAGCAATCCCAGCCCCGCCAAGCTGACCACCTACGAGTGCGGTGAGCTGCCCACGGGATCCTCATGGGTGCGCTTC
The DNA here is from genome assembly GCA_018829565.1 of bacterium. GTDB lineage: Bacteria > Krumholzibacteriota > Krumholzibacteriia > LZORAL124-64-63 > LZORAL124-64-63 > JAHJTW01. The sequence continues at coordinate 5,719 of JAHJTW010000298.1, forward strand.
AACGTCCGGTTCTACCTCGTCGCCCTGTTCTTCATCGTCTTCGACGTCGAAGTCATCTTCCTGTATCCCTGGGCGGTCGTGTTCAAGCAGCTGTATCCCGTTCCCCAGCTGGGAGCCCTGGTCTTCTGGGAGATGATCATCTTCCTGGCCATCCTGAGCGTGGGCCTGGCCTACGTCTGGGTCAAGGGCGACCTGGCCTGGGTCAAGAAGCTGGTGGACCGGACCCCTGCCGAATCGGCCACTCCCGCCGTCCTCGAGGAGGAGGTTTCCGCTCAATGAGTTCCGATAGCAAGACGCCTCCCTCGGGGTACGACGTCCAGCGGGAGCATATGCTCGACTTCAAGGTCGACCAGCAGCTGGCCGAGGTCGTCGAATCCGATGCCAAGAACTTCATCCTGACCACGGTCGACGAGGTCTTCAACTGGGCCAAGCTCTCCAGCATCTGGCCGGTGACCTTCGGGCTGGCCTGCTGCGCCATCGAGATGATGGCCACCTCGGCCACCCGCTACGACATGGACCGCTTCGGGGCCGGGGCCTTCCGCGCCACGCCCCGCCAGGCCGACCTGATGATCGTCTCGGGCACCGTGACCGGCAAGATGGCCCAGCGCCTGAAGCTGATCTACGACCAGATGCCCGAGCCCAAGTGGGTCATCGCCATGGGCAGCTGCGCGATCGGCGGCGGTCCCTACTTCAAGTACGGCTATCACGTGGTCAAGGGGGTGGACCTGCTGGTCCCGGTGGACGTCTACGTTCCCGGGTGTCCGCCCCGGCCCGAGGTGCTGATCGACGGTCTGATGCGCCTGCAGGACAAGATCCGCGGCCGCAAGGGTCGGTTCATCACGCCCAAGTGGGTCACCGATTACGCCAAGAAGATCCCCTACAGGAAGTAGAGGCGGAAGGTCATGGAACAGAAGGCCATCTACGATTTGCTCGCCGGCAAGCTGGGGGAGGGCGCGGTCGCCTTCCACGAGGACGGGATCGAGCCCTGGGCCGAGATCGCCGTGGGGGCCGTCGCCGAGGCCTGCGGGTTCCTCAGGGGCGAGCCCTCCCTGGACTTCGACCAGCTGATGTGCCTGTCGGGCATCGACTGGGACGGCTTCGACGAGGCGGGCAAGGGCAAGTCCGTGGGCATCCTGGGTTACACCGACGAAGGCAGTCCCGAGACCAGCGATCGCCAGGCCGAGGGCGACCTGGGCGTCGCCTACCACCTTTACAGCCACGCCCTGGACCACAAGTTCACCTTGCGGATCCGCCTGCCGCGGGACCGGGCCGAAGCGCCCACCGTCTCGGGCGTGTGGGCGACGGCGAGCTGGCACGAGCGCGAGGCCTGGGATCTGCTCGGCATCCGGTTCACCGGCCATCCCGACCTGCGGCGGATGCTGCTGGACGACAAGTGGGTGGGCCATCCCCTGCGCAAGGATTACGTGATGCCCGATCGCTGGGAGGGCGTGCCCATGGACGGCAAGCCCTATAGCGCGAATCCCTTCCCTGCAACCGAGGAACCACCGGCCGGGGGTCCCAAGCCCGACGGCGACACCCCCCCGGCGGAGGCTTGAGATGGCGATGGATACCAAGAAGACCAACGGCTGGGCCGACCAGGACGACGTCCCGGAGATCAAGAGCGAGCTCCTGGAACTCAACATGGGACCCCAGCACCCGGCCACCCACGGCGTGCTGCGGCTGCTGCTGAAGACCGACGGCGAGATCGTCTACCAGGTCACCCCCGTGCTGGGCTACCTGCACCGTTGCGCCGAGAAGATCGCCGAGGGCGTCAACTACAAGCAGTGGGTGGTCTACACCGATCGGTTCGACTACCTGGCGCCCATGTGCTGCAACCATGCCTACGTGACGGCGGTGGAGAAGCTGATGCAGCAGGAGGTGCCCGAACGCGCGGAGCACATCCGCGTCGCGGTGGCCGAGCTGTCCCGCATCGCCAGCCACCTGATCGCCCTGGCCACCTTCGGCCTGGACATGGGGGCCTGGACGCCGCTGCTGTACTGCTTCCGCGAGCGGGAGGAGATCCTCAACCTGCTCGAGCGGATCTCCGGCGGGCGCATGCTCTACAACTACATGGTGCCGGGCGGGGTGCGTTACGACATCCCCGAGGACGGCTGGGTGAAGGACGTCCTGTCCTTCATCACCATGCTCGAGACCAAGAAGATCAAGGACTACAACCAGCTGCTCACCTACAACAAGATCTTCATCGAGCGGACGGCCGACGTGGGCGTCATCAGCAAGGAGGACGCCTTCAGCTACGCCTGCACCGGACCGGTGCTGCGCGGGTCGGGAGTGAAGTTCGACTGCCGGCGCAACGACCCCTATTCGGTCTATTCCAAGTTCGATTTCGAGATCCCCGTCGGACTGGGCGAGATGGGCACGGTCGGGGACTGCTGGGACCGCTACATGGTCCGCGTCCGGGAGATCGAGCAGTCCTGCCGCATCATCCGGCAGGCCCTGGACACCCTGCCCGAGGGGCCCTACCAGGCCATCGAGCTGCACAAGCCCGTCAAGGTGCCCGCGGGGGCTGCCTACACCCGCACCGAGAGCGCCAAGGGCGAGATCGGGCACTACATCATCTCCGACGGCGGTCAGACCGCCTTCCGCAACAAGGTCCGTTCGCCTTCCTTCTGCAACCTGCAGGTGGTCGAGAAGGTCGGGGTCGGCCAGATGGTTTCGGACCTCGTGGCCCTGGTCGGGTCGCTGGACATCGTACTCGGGGAGATTGACCGCTGATGGAAATTCTCACCGCTTGGCTGCAAGGATTGCCCGGAATGGGCGGGATGTCGGATCAGGGCCTGCACGTCACCGGGGCCGCCCTGATGGCCACCCTGATGTTCACGGTCATGGCCCTCTGCGCCATCGTGTTCACCTGGATGGAACGCAAGGTCGCGGGCTTCATCCAGAGCCGCTACGGCCCCATGTACACCGGCCGCTGGCAGGGCTGGGCCCAGGCCGTCGCCGACATGCTGAAGATCCTGGGCAAGGAGGACATCATCCCCGCCCAGGCGGACAAGGGCCTGTTCGTGTTCGCGCCGATCCTGGTCCTGCTGGGCTCGCTGCTGGCCTGGGCGGCGATCCCCTGGTCGCCGGGCTTCATCGCGGCCGACCTGGACCTGGGCCTGTTCTACATCTTCGCCGTCAGCAGCATGGTGGTCATCGGCATCCTCATGGCCGGCTGGGCCTCGAACAACAAGTGGGCCCTGTACGGGGCGGCCCGCGGGGCGGCCCAGATGGTCAGCTACGAGATTCCGCTGGCCCTGGCGACCATCCCGGTGATCCTGAACGTCGGCTCGCTGAACACCCAGGACATCGTCATCGCCCAGCAGGGCGGGATGTTCAACTGGTTCGTGTTCCACGACCCCTTCCTGTTCATCGCCTTCTGGATGTACTTCATCGCCTCGATCGCCGAGACGAACCGCGGCCCCTTCGACATGCCGGAGACGGAGTCGGAGCTGGTGGCCGGCTACCACACCGAGTACACCGGCATGCGGTTCGCCTTCTTCTTCCTGGCCGAGTACGCCAATCTTTTCCTGGTGGCGATCATCGCCTCGGTGGTGTTCCTGGGCGGCTGGTGGGCCCCGATTCCGGGCCTGGACTTCGCCCCGGCGCTGACCCTGGTGATCAAGGGCGTGCTGCTGGTCTTCCTGAACATGTGGGTGCGCTGGACCCTGCCGCGCGTCCGCGTGGACCAGCTGATGCATCTGTGCTGGAAAGTGATGATCCCCGTGACCCTCCTGTGCATCGTGGGTTCGGGACTGTGGATGATCCTGTCGGGCGAGCTCGGGTAACGGATCCGGGCGGGCCTGTTGGCCGCGCCGCGGACGCCTGGCGCCCGCGGCAAACAAGCGGAGAATAGCCGATGGTCCAGTATTTCCAAGACATCTACTCGGCGGTCAGTTCGGCCCTGGTGGGGATGACCATCACCATCAAGCACATCTGGAAGAAGCCGGTGACTCTCCAGTTCCCGGACGAACGCCAGGTGATGCCCCAGCGCTTCCGCGGCTTCGTGCACAACGACACCACCAAGTGCGACGCCTGCAACATCTGCGCGAAGCTGTGCCCGGTGGACTGCATCTACATCGAGACCGAGGGCAAGGGCAAGGACCGGTACATGACGCGGTACGCCATCGACTACAACAAGTGCATCTGGTGCTCGCTGTGCACCGAGAACTGCCATACCGGATCGATCACCATGAGCCACGACTACGACCACGCCGTCTACGACCGCCGGTCGCTGGTCTACGAGTTCATGGATCCCACCGAAGGGAAGGTTCCCTGCCACCGCGCCACGCGGATCGAGCTGGGCTGGTGGGTCGAACCCAAGGAAGACAAGTCCGACGGGGACAAAGGAGCGGAATCGTGACCGGTGACCTGATCTTCATCCTGCTGGCCCTGCTCACCGTGGTGCCCGCAGTCTGGGTGGTCTCCAGCCGGAACATCGTGCACGCCGGTTTCGGCCTGCTGTTCACGCTGTTCGGGGCCGCGGGCCTGTACGCCTACATGGGCGCGGACTTCATCGCCGTCACCCAGCTGATGGTCTACATCGGCGGGGTCCTCGTCCTGATCCTGTTCACGGTGATGATGACCAGGGTGCCCTCCGGCGGCCGCCGCACCCACGGACTGGATCGCTACGTCCCGGCCGGGGTGTTCGCCGCTCTGGTGTTCGGCGTCCTCTACAAGACCATCACCTCGGTGGAGTGGGGGGGCTCCGAACAGCCGGCCATGCCCACGATCGCCGAGATCGGGACCAACTTCATGACCAGCTACATCTTCCCCTTCGAGTACGTCTCACTGGTGCTGCTGGCCGCGCTGATCGGGGCGGCCATCCTGATCCGGGAACGCCGGGACGAGCAGCCCGCCGACGGGGAGAACGGGACCGCTGAACGGGAGGTGCAGCAGTGAACGTCGGGTTGCCCCATTTCCTGACCGTGGCGGCCGTCCTGTTCTGCCTGGGTCTTTACGCGGTGATGTCCCGGCGCAACGCCGTCGGGATCCTCATGGGCGTCGAACTGATGCTCAACGCGGCCAACCTCAACTTCGTGGCCTTTTCCCGCTACGTGCAGCACGGCATCGACGGCCAGATCATGGCCGCCTTCGTCATCGTGCTGGCGGCGGCGGAAGCGGCCGTGGCCCTGGCCATCGTTCTGGCGATGTTCCGCAATTTCGGCACGGTCCACGCGGACACCGTCCAAAGCCTGAAGCGATAAGGGAGTCGAACCGGTGATGAGCGACACCACGGTCCTGTATTCCGCGCTGGCCATCCTGGGGCTGCCCCTGGCCTCCTACGCGCTCATCTTCTTCTTCGGGAAGAGGCTGCCGCGCCAGGGGGACTTCATCGGGGTCGGGTTCATGGGGATCGCCGAGCTCCTGGCGCTGAGGATCTTCATCCACTTCTGGCAGGTGGGGGATCCGACCTACCGCGTCGAGGCGGCCTTCAACTGGGTGGACCTGGGCGGTTTCCGCATCGACGCGGGCATCCTGGTCGACGGCATGACCTCGGTGATGCTGATGGTGGTCTGCACCATCAGCTTCCTGGTCCATCTCTACTCGACCGGCTACATGCACGGGGACCGGCGCTACGAGCGGTTCTTCGCCTTCCTGGGCTTCTTCACCTTCTCCATGCTGGGCATCGTGCTGGCGAACAACCTGTTCTTCCTGTACGTGTTCTGGGAGCTGGTGGGCCTGTCCAGCTACCTGCTGATCGGGTTCTTCTTCCACAAGCACTCGGCGGCCAACGCCAACAAGAAGGCGTTCCTGACCAACCGGGTCGGCGACTGGGGCTTCTGGCTGGGCATCCTGGCCTTCTTCACGGCCACCGGCACCCTGAACTACTTCGAGCTGTTCGCCCACGTCGAGGCCGGGACCATCAAGGGCGCCCTGCTCTCGTGGGCGGGCGTCGGCCTGTTCATGGGCTGCGTCGGCAAGTCGGCCCAGATGCCCCTGCACATCTGGCTCCCCGACGCCATGGAGGGCCCGACCCCCGTGTCGGCCCTGATCCACGCCGCCACCATGGTGGCGGCCGGCGTCTACATGGTCGCGCGGCTCGCGCCCCTGTTCGGGGCGGACGCCATGATGGTGATCCTCTACGTGGGGGCGATCACCGCCTTCATCCCCGCCACCATCGCCCTGGTCAAGACGGACCTCAAGCGGGTGCTGGCGTTCTCGACCCTCAGCCAGCTGGGCTACATGGTCATGGCTCTGGGCGCGGGGGACTCCCCCAACGCCATGTTCCACCTGACCACCCACGCCATGTTCAAGGCCCTGCTCTTCCTCGGCGCCGGGTCGGTGATCCACGCCGTCCACTCCCAGGAGATCCCGGACATGGGCGGCCTGCGCAAGAAGATGCCCATCACCTTCGTGACCTTCCTGGTCGGGACGTTGGCTCTCGCCGGCGTGCCCTTCTTCGCGGGCTTCTACTCCAAGGACGGCATCCTGGGTTCGGCCCTGGCCTTCGGCATGACCAGCGGACACTACCTGCCCTTCATCCTGGGCATCATGGCGGCCGTGCTGACGCCGTTCTACATGTTCAGGCTGGTCTTCCTGACCTTCTTCGGCAAGCCCCGCGACCAGCACAGGTACGACCACGCCCACGAGTCGGGCCTGAACATGACCATTCCCCTGATGATCCTGGGAGTCCTGTCGGTCTGCGCCGCCGGCTGGCAGACGGCCGACAAGGGCTGGTTCAGCAGATTCACGGTGCCCTACGACGTGCCCGCCATCGCGGCGGAGTTCCACCTGGCGGCTCCGGGCCACGACGTCCCGGCCTTCGATACCCAGGGCGGGCACCCCGTCCAGGCGGAGGCCGATCACGGTGACGCCCACGCGGACGCCGGCCACGCCGAGCCCGCCCACGGCCAGGACGCCCATGGGGGGGACGCCCCCGGCGAAGACGCCCACGGGGGCGGCCATCACGACGTCGCCCACACCGCCCACCAGAGGGCGATGGTCATGTCCATCATCATGGTGATCATCGGCATCGCCGGCGCCTACTGGGTCTACTTCCTCCGCAAGGTCGACACCGCCGCCATCCAGCGACGGCTGTCCGGGGCCTACAGGACGCTGCAGGGGCAGTATTTCTTCGATGAGCTGTACGCGGCGACCCTCTACCGGTTCACCCTGTGGTGGGCCATGATGTGCGCCGCCTTCGATCGCATCGTCATCGACGGCATCGTCAACGGTACCGGCTACCTGACCCGCTCGCTGAGCTGGATCTCGGGTCTGGCCGACAAGTACATCGTCGACGGCGCGGTGAACGGCATCGCCACCGTCCTGCAGGGCGCCGGCGAAGGCATCCGTCGTCTTCAAACAGGCCGGATCCAGACCTACCTGGTGTACACCAGCGCTTCGGTCCTGATCCTGATCCTGGTCTACAAGGTTCTGTAACGTCCGGGTCGATTCGGAGAACCCCCGAGAGGAGCGCCACGCATGGGTGAGCACATTCTATCCTGGATGACTTTCTTCCCGGTCATCGGGGCGGCTGTGATCGCTTTCATTCCGTCGGAGCGGAAAGAGATCATCAAGACGGTGGCGGCGGCCGCGGCGGCCGTGCCCCTGATCCTCGCCGTGCAGCTGTTCATGAACTTCGACCGGGGGACCTCGGCCTTCCAGTTCGTCGAGCACTACACCTGGATCAAGAGCTTCAACATCGAGTACTTCATGGGGATCGACGGCCTCAGTATCCCGATGGTGTTGCTGACGGCGTTCCTGTCCTTCCTGTGCGTGATCGCGTCCTGGGGCATCGAGAAAGCCGTCAAGGGCTACTTCTCGCTGTTCCTGATACTAGAGGCGGGCATGTTCGGGGTGTTCTGCGCCCTGGACTTCTTCCTGTTCTACGTGTTCTGGGAAGTGATGCTGCTGCCGATGTACTTCCTGATCGGCATCTGGGGCGGCCCGCGTCGCGAGTACGCCGCCATCAAGTTCTTCCTGTACACCCTGGCCGGTTCGGTGCTCATGCTGCTGGCGATGATCGCCTTCTACCTGAACACGGTGGACCCGGTCACCGGCGGCCACACCTTCAACATGCTGCACATGTTCGACCAGGCGAACCACAACAGCTGGCTGCAGCTGACCAACGTCCGCCATCTGCTGTGGCTGGGCCTGTTCATCGGTTTCGCCATCAAGGTGCCCATCTTCCCGTTCCACACCTGGTTGCCCGACGCCCACGTCGAGGCGCCCACCGCCGTGTCCGTCATCCTGGCCGGCGTGCTGCTGAAGATGGGAACCTACGGCATTCTGCGCATCAGCTACCCCATGCTGCCCGACCAGGCGCTGTGGTTCAGCTATCCGCTGGCGATCCTCGGCGCCATCAACATCCTCTACGGCGCCTACTGCGCCATGGCCCAGTCCGA
>JAHJTW010000338.1 GCA_018829565.1 bacterium
AAGATAGTAGTTGATTGCCGGATCGGCATATCCTGCATCTGACAACATTTTACGTTCAGCATCAGATGATGTGTTTTTAATGACCACTGCATATTCCTTTATATCACCCTGATCAAAAAGAATATTTTACCGGGTATAATAATAAAATATTCTATTGTTAAAAATAAAACATGTGTCTTAAATTAATTAATTTCTATTTTATGTCAAGCTAAATGGATAAAACATATTATAGAATAATGCATGAATCAGATTTTTACCTTGACAGGCAGGGTTGATTTATTCATTTTCAAGTTATTTTTTTTTATTGATAGATGAATATCAAAAGGATTCCTTATTAGAAAGGAGAAACAATTGAGTAAAAAAGACACCATAGTTAAAGACGTGAAAGACAGAATCATTCGATTAAAACTTGCCGACGGCACCCTGGTGAACGGTCAGGTCAATATCAATCGAGACCAGGGCTATGACAGGGTAAGCGATCTTGTAGCAAACTATAGAGAACCTTTTTTGATCCTGTATAATGTCACGGTTCACAACGGCAATATTGACAACCCCATTAAGCACAAAACCCTCTTTATTAATAAAGACCATATTATATGGGCTGAGCCGGATGAGGATCAAAAATGAAGATTGAAATGGTCACAAGTGCTTGTTAATTATAATGATAAATAATGCTTGAGTTTATTATAAGCTGTGATATTCTAATTGTAAGATTTTCTGGGTTGGTTTCCCAAGAGATGCAATGATTATGGCAATACTTGTAGTAGCTCATATTATATTTTCTTCTACCATCTGACAGGTAAAAAGGAGAACAGGTCATGAAAGAGTTGATTAAGTACATTGCTCAAGCACTGGTAGACAATGTGGACCAGGTCGACGTCCAGGAAATCAAGGCTCAGCAGACCCTTGTGTTGGAATTGCGGGTTGCAAAAGAAGATCTGGGTAAAGTCATTGGTAAAAAAGGCAGAACGGCTCAAGCCATGCGGACAATTTTGTCATGTGCATCTGCAAAAGAACAGAAAAGGGTCATCCTGGAAATTGTTGAGTGATTATTAACAACTCTATGCTTTTTGCAGGTACATGAGGTATTGAACCGTCTTTTTGGGAATAGCCATGCACTGACGGTAAGGATAATTTTATCAAAAGAGGAAGTGTTATTTTTTAATGCTTCCTCTTTTTTGTTGTGCGCCAGACAGGCGCTGGTCAGGATGAGATGAGACAACAGGCGATTCATCAAACCGGTGTCATAACTGAAGTCATCAAGGGAATTGTTGATCGCGTTACCTTTCATAATCCCGATAGTGGGTGGTCTATTCTCAGGGTTATGCCGTTTAGTCATCCTCAAGAACAGGAAACTGTCATCGTGCATCAAACAAAAGTGTTTGCCGGTGCCACAATGGAGTTTGAAGGCTCCTGGACCGTTCACCCGAAATATGGCCGTCAGTTTTTGGCAACCATTGCAAAAGAAAGAAAGCCTGCCACAACTGCGGCATTGGAAAAATATCTTGGGTCAGGCCTTATTAAAGGCGTTGGGCCAAAAACAGCCGGAAAAATAGTCCAGCATTTTGCCAAACAAACCCTTGATATATTTGAAGACAATATTGAAAGGCTCACTGAAGTTCCCGGTATTGCCCAAAAAAAATTGAATATGATAAGTAACGCCTGGGCTGAACACAAAGCCATTCGGGAAGTCATGATGTTTTTACAATCCCATGGCATCAGCACTTTATTTGCCGTCCGGATCTATAAAGAGTATGGCGATGATGCCATAAAAAATGTCACTCAGGATCCTTACCGGCTGGCAAATGATTTTTACGGGATCGGTTTTTTTTCTGCGGATAAAGTTGCCTTAAGCATTGGGCTTGCTCCTGACAGCCGGGAAAGAATAATGGCAGGAATAAAACATGTTCTTGCTGCCAGTAGAAATTTTGGGCATTGTTATCTGACGCTGTCCCAAATCAACAAACAGGTTAAAGAATTACTGCAACTGGATTTGTCTGATAAATTGCTTGAGCTGTTGCAATATATGGAAACACAAAAGCTTCTCATGGTTCGAGAGCTCTGCGTGGAAAATGGTATAAAAGAGCCATGCTATTATTCAAAATCATTATATTTTGACGAATTGTATGTTGCAAAAAGAATTGCTGA